>NZ_JBYRFX010000344.1:0-3349 GCF_057815775.1 Inquilinus sp. | reverse complement strand
GTGTGGATGATCTCATATCAGGATCATCGATTTCAAATATGATCGTCTGCCTCCCAACTCTTGCTCGCCGGGATCGCCCGGCCAAATCAGAGCGAGAATGGACGCAAGATGAACCACGACCAGAGCCGCCCGGCAGACGGGCTGACGGCGGCGGACCGGCACGCGGTCGAGACCTTGTACCGCGCCTTCGCCGATCATGACCCCGACCTGCTGGACGAGGCGGTCACTCCGGACTGGCTGGACATTCCGCCGGCGCCGGGCCAGGGGCCTGGGCCGGAGGGGCTGAAGCCGATGGTCCGCGCCTTCCTGCAGGCCTTTCCGGATCTCGACGTCACGATCGAGGACATCTTCGGTCATGACGGCCGGGTCGGGGTGCGGGCGCTGATCACCGGGACGCACCGCGGCGAATGGTTCGGCATCGCGCCGACCGGCCGGCCCGTGCGGCTGGCGCTGCACGAATTCCACCATCTCAGGAATGGCCGGATCAGCCACACATGGCATCTCGAAGACTGGTTCGGAATGCTGCATCAGGTCGGCGCCTGGCCGCCGGCCCCGGCCGCGGCGGAGTCGGGGCGATGAAGGCGGCCCGCATCCACGCCTATGGCGACCTCGACAGCGCTGTGATCGAGGAGGTGCCGGTGCCGGAGATCGGGCCGGACGAGGTGCTGATCCGGGTGGCGGCGGCCAGCGTCAATCCGCTGGACCTCAAGCTGATCGGCGGCGGGCTCGACGCCTATTTCCCACTGGCCTTCCCCTATGTGCTGGGCACCGACCTTGCGGGCACCGTGGAGCAGGCCGGGCCGCTGGCGGCGCGCTGGCGTCCGGGCGACCGGGTGATCGCCCGGCCGGATCCGGTGCGCGGCGGCGCCTTCGCCGAATTCGCCGTCGTGCCTGCGGCACGGATCGCGGCGGCCCCGGTGACCCTGGAGCTGACCGTGGCGGCCGGCCTGCCCACGACGGCGGGGACGGCCTGGCAGGCACTGTTCGAAACCGCCCATCTTAAGGCCGGCCAGACCGTGCTGATCCATGCCGGGGCCGGCGGCGTCGGCAGCGCCGCGGTGCAGCTGGCGCGGATTGCCGGCGCCAGGGTCGTCGCCACCGCATCCGCGGCCAATGCCGGCCTGCTGCGCCAGCTCGGCGCCGGCCAGGCCATCGATTACCGGAGCGAGGATTTTGCTGCGCTGGTCCGCGATGTCGATGTCGTGCTGGACACCATCGGCGGCGAAACCCAGCAACGCTCCTTCGCCGTGCTGCGGCCGGGCGGCGTGCTGGCCAGCATCGTCTCGCCGCCGGATGAGGCGCTGGCACAGGCGCATGGCGTCTCGGCCGCCTTTGTGTTCCACCACACCGATGCCACCCGCCTCGGCCTGATCGTCGGGCTGTGCGATGCGGGGTCGTTGACGGTGGTGGTGGATCGCGAGCTTCCCCTCGGCGAGCTGGCCACAGCGCTCGACCATGTCGCGTCGGGTCGTGCCCGGGGGAAGGTGCTGATCAGGCCCGCCTGATCAGGCGGGTAGCAGGCCGTGCATCGCCGCGGCGGTCTCGATCGCTGCGGCGACATCCTCGTCACCGTCTTCGTCCTCGACATGCCAGAGGGCGGAGAGGACGGCCTGGGCGAAGGCCCAGCGCAGGATGCGGTCTTCGGGCAGGTCCAGCGTTTCGGCGAAGATCCGCGCCCGACGGGCGATGGTGCGCGGGTCGTTGTAGAGGCCGCGGGCCTGGCCGGGGTTGCGCAGGCTGGCGCCGGTCTCATAGGCCAGCTCGCCGATCACGCCCTTTGGGTCGATCACCAGCCAGCCGCGGTCGCCGCCATCCAGCACATTCTCGTGGTGCAGATCGCCATGCAGCAGGAAGCGCCGGCCCTGGCTGGCGCACAGGTCCATGAATTCCGCCTCGGCGCGGTCGAGCAGCTCGGGCGGGATCTCGGCATGCGGTTCGCCGGCGCGATAGCGGGCGAAGGCGCGGCCCCAATCATCCACCGTCGGCCAGGGGCCGGGCGGCGGATCGTCCTGGTGCAGATCGGCGATCACGCCGCACAGGATGCGCACGGCCTCGTCGTCCCGGCCGGCCAGCACGGTCTCGGTCAGCTCCGTCCCCGGCAGGGCGCGCTCCAGCAACACGGCGTTCTGCTCATGGCCCAGCACGCGGACGGCGCTGCGGCCGCGGTAATGCGCCAGCATCGCCGGGGCCAGGCCCTCGTCGCTGCCGGGCTTCAGCACTTTCAGCACGGCGTGGTACAGGCCGCGGCGGACGAAGGCGACATGGGCGCCGGTGCGCTCGATCGCCTCGCCGTCGGCCTCCAAATCCCAGCGGTCGAGCCACAGCTCGACCGGTGTCATCGCATTGCTCACGGCGTCCAGGCCAGCATCGCCTCCAGCACCCGGCGCAGCACCGCCTGCAGCGGCTTGGCCCGCTCCGCCTGATAGGTGAAGGGCGGGTCTTCATCCATGTAGTGGCGCTCGGCCAGCTCCATCTGCAGGGCGTGGACGCCCTGCTGCGGCTGGCCGTAATGGCGGGTGATGTAGCCACCCTTGAACCGGCCGTCGATCACATGGGTGAAGCCCTCGGCCGTGCGGCAGATCTCCGCCACCCGGTCCTTCAGCCCCGGCGCCGCCGACGCGCCGGCGTTGCTGCCCAGGTTGAGGTCCGGCAGCAGCCCGTCGAACAGCCGCGGCACGCGCGACCGGATCGAATGCGCGTCGTACAGCAGGGCGTAGCCATGCTGCGCCTTGATGCGCTCCAGCTCCGCCGCCAGGGCGGCGTGATAGGGCTGCCACACCGTCTCGACCCGCCGGGCGATGTCGGCGGCAGCCGGCTCGGCCCCGGGCTGGTACAGCGGCCTGCCGTCGAAGTCGATGGTCGAGCACAGGCCGGTGGTGGCCTGGCCGGGATACAGGCTCTCGTCATCCGCCGGGCGGTTCAGGTCGACGACATAGCGCGACTGCTCCGCCTGGATGATGCTGACGCCGAGCCCTTCGGCGAAACCGTAGAGACGGTCGAGATGCCAGTCGGTGTCGCGCAGCAGCTGCCCTTCCGGCGTGAAGCGCTGCCGGATCGCATCCGGCACGCCGGTGCCGACATGCGGGATGCTCAGCAGCAGGGGGGCGGTGCCCCGATGCAGACGGAATGCGTCCATCACGCGGCGCCCTTCGCGGTGCTCGGCAGCAGCCCGGCGGCATCGGCCAGGAAGGTGCCGGCCTGGACCAGTTGCTTCGCCGCCTCGATGTCGGGGGCGAAGAAGCGGTCCTCGTCCCATTTCCGCACCTTGGCCCGGATCGCGGCGACCGCCGCCTCGATCCGTTCGGCGCTGCGCAGCGGGCGGTGGAAGTCGATGCCCTGCGCCGCAGCC
>NZ_JBYRFX010000343.1:0-10061 GCF_057815775.1 Inquilinus sp. | reverse complement strand
CGGATCTGGCGCCCTATCTGAAGGAATGGCGCGGCAAGTACCAGGGCACGGCCGGCATCGTGGTGCGGCCGGGGTCGACCGCCGAGGTGGCGGCGGTGATGACGCTGTGCGCCGCGCGCGGCATCGGCGTGGTGCCGCAGGGCGGCAACACCGGCCTGTGCGGCGGCGCCGTGGCCGAGGCCGGGCAGATCCTGCTGTCCACCGACCGGCTGACCCGAATCCGCGAGGTCGATGCCGAGGGCGACCACATGACAGTGGAGGCCGGGGTGATCCTGGCCCAGGTCCAGGCCGCAGCCGAGGCGGCCGACCGGCTGTTCCCGCTGAGCCTGGGGGCCGAGGGCAGCTGCCGCATCGGCGGCAACCTGTCGACCAATGCCGGCGGCACCGCGGTGCTGCGCTACGGCAACGCCCGCGACCTGGTGCTGGGGCTGGAGGTGGTGCTGCCCGACGGCAGGGTCTGGGAGGGCTTGCGCGCCCTGCGCAAGGACAACACCGGCTACGATCTGAAGCAGCTGTTCATCGGCGCTGAGGGCACGCTGGGCATCATCACCGCCGCGGTGCTGAAGCTGTTCCCGCGGCCGCGCACGGTGGCCGCCGCCCTGGTGGCGGTGCCGGACCCGGCCGCGGCCGTCGCCCTGTTCGGCCGGGCCCGCGGCGCGGCCGGCGGGTCGGTCACCGGGGTCGAGCTGATGCCGCGCCTGGCCATCGACTTCGCCCTGCGCCATGTGACCGGTGTGATCGACCCGCTGGCCGAACCGCACCCCTGGTACGTGCTGCTCGAACTGTCCTCCCCCGCCACCGACGCGCCGCTGGCGGAGCAGTTGGAGGCGATCCTGGCCGGCGGGCTGGAGGCCGGGCTGGTGATCGATGCCGCGATCGCGTCGAGCGAGGCGCAGCGCAACGCCTTCTGGCGGATTCGTGAGGCGATCGTCGAGGGCCAGCGCTTCGAGGGCGGGGCGATCAAGCACGACATCGCCGTGCCGGTGGCCCGCGTGCCGGAGTTCCTGGAGCGGGCGACGGCGCTGTCCGAGGCGCTGGTGCCGGGCGTGCGGGTGATCGGCTTCGGCCATCTCGGCGACGGCAACATCCATTTCAACCTGAACCAGCCGGTCGGCGCCGACCGCGCCGCGTTCATGGCGCGGTGGGATGAGATTTCCCACCAGGTGCATGACATCGTCGCCGCCATGGACGGGTCGATCAGCGCCGAGCACGGTGTCGGCCTGGTGAAGCGCGACGAGATCGCGGAACGGAAGCCGGCGGTCGAGATCGACCTGATGCGCCGGATCAAGCAGGCGATCGACCCCGCCGGGATCATGAACCCGGGCAAGGTGATCCGCAGCTGATTGCCGCGGCCGGCGCAAAAGAAGAACCCGCCCCGCGACGTGCGCGGGGCGGGTTCGCAGCACACTCTCAGAGGATGAAGTCGCTGGCCGTCAGGGCGTGATCGGAGATCACGTTGTTGATCTATTCCTGCACCTTGTCGCAATTGATGTCGAGATAGACGCCCTGGATGCCGTTGCCGAAATCGACGATCCCCACCTGCCCGGCATGGCCGGTGAAACCAGTGGCGGAGAAGGTGAAGGCGGTGTCGCCGTTGCTGGGATTGCCGTCGGCATCGATGGCGCTGAGGTCGATCCTGTCGCCGGTGGTGAAATCGGTGATCAGGTCTTTGCCGGCTGGCGCCACCGTGCTGTCGGCGACACTGGTGTAGACGAAGGTGTCGTTGCCGGCGCCGCCCTTCAGCACGTCGGCCCCGACGCCGCCGGTGATGACATCGTCGCCGCCCAGCCCGGACAGGGTGTTGGCCCCGGCATCGCCGGTCAGGTGGTCGGCCTGATCGGAGCCGTAGACGTTCTCGATCCCGGTCAGGGTGTCGCCCTGGGCATCGCCGCCCGTGCCGGTGCCGGTCGCCAGATTGACCGTCACGCCAGCCGAGGAGCCGGCATAACTGGCGGTATCGCTGCCGGCGCCGCCATCCAGGGCATCGGCCCCGGCCGCTCCGGTGAGCACGTCGTTGCCGTCGCCGCCGCTGAGCTGGTCGTCGCCGGTGCCGCCATAGAGGTTGTCGTTGCCGGCATCGCCGAAGACCACATCGTTGCCCGTGCCGGCATCGGTCGAATCGTTGTCGTTGCCGCCATGGATGGTGTCGACGCCATCGCCGCCGACGAGCCTGTCGGCGCCGTCGCCGCCGTCGAGGGTGTCGTTGCCGCCCTCACCGGAGAGGCTGTCGTTGCCGCCATTGCCGACCAGGGTGTCGTCACCGAGTTCGCCGCCGATGATGTTGGCGCCGTTGTCGCCGGTCAGATGGTCGTCGAGGCTCGATCCGTAGAGGTTCTCGATGTTGAGCAGCAGGTCGCCGGTGGCGTCGCCGCCCGAGGCGGTGTGCGCCAGCAGGTCGACGCTGACGCCGGCCGCGGAACCCTGGTAGTTGGCGAAGTCCGAGCCGTCGCCGCCGTCGAGCGTGTCGGCCCCGGCGCCGCCATGCAGCACGTCGTCGCCCGCAAGGCCGAGGATGACATTGTCCCCGGCATTGCCGGTGAGATGGTCGACGAAGGCCGTGCCGGTGATGTTGCTGATGCCGGTCAGCGTGTCGCCCTCGGCGTCGCCGCCATGGCCGGTGCCCGCCACCAGGTCGACCGTCACGCCGGCGCCCGACCCCGAATAATCGGCCGTGTCGACGCCGCCGGCGCCGGTCAGCACATCCGCGCCGGCGCCACCATTGAGGGTGTTGTCACCGGCCGACCCGATCAGCACGTCATTCCCGGCGGACCCGATGAGGTTCTCGATGCCGGTCAGCGTGTCGCCCTGCGCGTCGCCGCCCGTGCCGGTGCCGGTGGTCAGGTTGACCGTGACCGGGGCCGCGGATCCCGAATAATCCGCCGTGTCGTTGGTGCCGGCGCCGCCCTGCAGCGAATCCGCGCCGCCGCCGCCGATCAGCGTGTCGTCGCCGGCGCCACCCAGCAGGATGTCATTGCCGCCCTGGCCATTGAGGACGTCGTCCCCGCCCTGCCCGCTCATCGTGTTGGCGCCGGAGCTGCCGGTCAGGTGGTCGGCGCCGGTGTTGGAGCCGATCAGGTTGACGATGCCGACCAGCCAGTCGCCCTGGGCGTCGCCGCCGAAGCCCTGGGAGGCGCCGGTCAGCTGGATGTTGAGGCCCAGGATCGGCAGGGTGAGGGAGAGGAGGACCGAGAGGTCGATCGTCACCCCGTCAACCGAGGTCGTGTATTCAGCCGCATCGATACCCGACAGGGTGATGATGCCGGCGGCGTTCAGCAGCCCGCCGATGATGACGTCCGCACCGGCGCCGCCGCGGATGACGTCGTCGCCGGACCAGCCGATCGCGATATCGTCGCCGCCGAGGGCGTCGATGAAGTCATTCCCGATCCCCTGGACCGGACCGATGATGAGATCCGGCAGGATTTCCGCGCTGTTGGTGCCGGTAAACGTGGCCATCAATGAGCCTCCCTATCAAATGCATTATAAATTTAATGCACTCATGGTGCATTTCGGATCCACTGCATCATCCGAAAACCACCTCAGAGGCGATCTTTGCAACATATCACTCTATGTTTTGGCCTTGAACGTTCAAAAATTCCGCACCAACGGATCACCGGATGGATCCGAGCCAATTGTGGTCCAGGAAGGCGCCGGGAACGTCAGGCCCGCGCCAGCACCCATTCGAAGCTCTCCCGGTACAGCTCCGCCGGGATCTCCGCCTCGAGCATCTTCCCCAGGTCGGACAGCTTCACGCCCTGCAGCGTGTTCCGCCATTCCCGGTCCGCCGCCCACATCACGCGGGCGATCGGGCAGGATTTCGATTCACAGTAATCCGTGGACCGGCAGGGGTTGTTCTTCCGGATCTCGCTGCAGACGAAGGTGGAGCTTTTCCCCTCCACGGCCTCGACGATCTCCAGGAAGTTGATCCGGTCCGGCGCCCGGGCCAGGCGATATCCGCCGCTCGGCCCCAGGGTGCTCTCGACGATCCCGGCCTGCGACAGGCTCTGCAGCGCCTTGGACAGGTATTCCTTGGGAACGCCGTGGAACTCCGCCAGGGCCTTGGTCGCGAGATACCGGTTGGCCGGAAGCCCGGCGAGTATGGCGCAGCAATGCAGCACCCACTCGACCTGACTTTTCAACTGCATGCGCTGGGTCCTGCCTTGTCCGGTCCGACCGACCCGTCGGAAAGGCCCGGCCCGGTCACGGCGCCGATGGTGATGCCATTCATAGCATCGATCAACGCGGCCGCAACCGGCCGAGGACGCGCTATTTGTCGTCCGTGGTCAGGACTTTCTCATCCGTGTCGACCACGAACACGGCCAGCAGGCTTGCCGGCTCGGTCGCGCTGGCATTGGCGCTGACACCGTGATGCGCGCCGGGCTCCTCATAGAAATTCTCGCCGGCGTGATAGACCTTCTCCGGCGCCCCGTTGACGCTGCTGCGGATCGCCCCGGTCAGGACGGTCGCATAGATGAAGGCGGAGTGGGCATGGGTGTGGCCGGGCGACGCCCCGCCCGGCTGGTACTCGACCAGCACGCCCTTCATGCTCTTGCCCGGCACGTTCGGCAGCGCGTGGTCGAACACCACGGTCACCTTGGCCTTGTCGGCCGCGGCCCCATCGGCCGAGGCCACGGTGAGGAAGAGCGCAGCAGAGGCGACGCCGCACAGGATCTTGGTGAACATCTCGATCTCCCGGACGGGCGCGGATCCACCGGGGGGTGGCTCCGGCCGAAAATCTGGTTAAGGATATGATTTATCCTTAAGGACTTTAAATATCCTTATTGCCGGACGCCGTAAAGGGCTGAATGCCCGGACCAGGTCCGGGCATGGCAGCACAGGGAGGGAGAGCAGCCCGATCGGCCGAGGGCTACAGCCCCCGGCGCGGAGCCAGGCGCAGCCGGACCATGGCCGGGGCCGGCATCGGCGCGATGCGGGCCGGGCGGATGCGGAGGGCCGCCGGTGCCGGCTGGGCCGGCAGGTCGCGGCCGCGCTTCCAGGGATTGCCGTTGAACCAGGCGGCGCCGCGCGCCCAAGCCCAGAGCAGGCCGATGCCGCCGAGATTGACCGCGAGGGTCGGCAGCAGGCCATACCCCGCCTGGTCGAACACGATGCCGCCGACGAAGGACAGGGCCATGCCGAGCAGGAAGACCGAGAGCGAGTGCCGGCCCATCAGCGCCAGCGGCTCCGCCCGCCGCGGCGAGATCAGGCCCGGCGCGGCGCGCAGCAGCGACACGGTGAGATAGGCCAGGGCAAAGAAGTGCAGCAGGCGCAGCGGGCCGATATTGGTCTTGCGGGCCATCGGCTCCAGGATATCGCGCATGCCGGCGAACAGGCCGCCATCCATCCGCACCAGCGACAGCGCCAGCACGGCGCAGAACACCATGTAGATCAGCGCCGCGGTGATCCGCGCACGCGTGGCCTGCGGCACCTCGAACCAGCCGGCCCCATAGCCGTAGCCGGCCACGAACACGACCTGCCAGGCGAAGGGGTTGAAGAACCAGCCGCGACCCTCGGTGCTGTCGGCCATCAGGTTCCAGCCCTCGACCACCGCGCCGACATAGAGCACCGCCGAGGCGACCACCACCAGGACAGGCGAGATCCGCGACAGCAGCACCATGGCGGGGATCGCCGCAAGCAGGATCATGTACAGCGGCAGGATGTCGAAATAGTGCGGCACATAGTGCAGCGACAGCAGGTCGACCAGCGACCCGCCGGGATCCTGGAAGAAGCGGTCGATGCCGAGCTGCGAGATATAATTGGGCTGGGCGAACATGCGGTTCGCCACGATGATGATGCCGCAGACGACGATGAACAGGCCGATATGGGCGCGATACAGCTGCCAGACGCGCTGGGCCACCCGGCCCAGCCCGGCCAGGAACCCGGCGCGGCCGAAGCTGCGGCCGAAGGCCATGGCCGAGGACAGCCCGGCCAGGAAGATGAATATCTCCGCCGCGTCGCTCAATCCATACATCCGCGGCGTGAACATTCCGACAATGTTCCCGGGCGTATGGTTGATGAAGATGATAATCAGCGCGAGACCACGGAAGAAGTCGATCCGAACGTCCCGCACCGGCTTCTGTGCGGTCATTTCATCACTCCGGCCTGCACCGCGCGACATGGCGATGCATTGAGGGAACGCTTCATGGCGAATGAGGTTCCCAAGGAAACGAATGCCTCAAATCCCCGGAAAATTCGTTGTTCCGCCGGAGAAATGGATTCGTGGAACACTTCCGTCTGGAGGGCTGGATCGATCGTGTTTCGCCTCTGCATCGCCATCCTGCTGCTGACCATTTCGGCCGCCGGGATCCCCGCCGCCAGGGCCCAAGGGGTCGCGCCGGCCGAGACCGTCATGTTCAAGAGCCTGTCCGGCGAGGTCATCACCGGACGCCTGTTTCTGCCGCAGGGCACGGGCCCCTTTCCGGCCGTTGTCGGGCTGCACGGGTCCGGCGGCTACGCCCCGGCGCATGACCGCTGGGCGACCCGGCTGACCGCCAGCGGCTACGCCATGTTCCTGGTCGACAGCTACACCCCGCGCGGCTATCGCGAGATCATCTCGGTCGGGCTGCAGACCATCCCGCCCGAACTCCGCGTCAAGGACGCTGTCGGAGCGCTGGAATACCTGCAGACTCGCAAGGAAATCAACCCGAAGGAGATCGCTGTTCTCGGCTGGTCTCAAGGCGCGACCACCGCCGTCATGGCCACCGCGACGATGCGGCAGACCCTTATTGCCAAGACCGCCCCGCATTTTGCCGCCGCGATCGCCCTGGACCCGCGCTGCGACCAGTACATGACCAACACCCAGCCGGTCGGCGACACGCCGCTGCTGGTGCTGATGGGATCCGCCGACAGCGTGACCCCGGCGGCCGCCTGCGACACTTTGTTCGGCGCCTGGCTGTCGAAGGGCGCTGCGGTCAGCCTGATCGTCTATCCCGGCCAGCAGCACAATTTCGATTTCACCGCACCGACCACGGCGATGCTGGACCGGTCGCAGAAAATCGCCGACCCGCCGGCCCTGAGCCCGACCTGGACCCCGGTCGACGATGCGGAGCGGCGGACGCTCGGCTTCCTCGATCTGCGGATGGGACTTGATTCCGTTCCGGCTTCGGGGAAATCTCCCGTTTACGTAAACGGAAGCCCGAAACAGGGTGAAACCCAGGGAGTCATCCGATGACCGCCTATGCCGCACCGCTCGCCGATATGCGCTTCGTGCTGCGGCATCTCGTCGGTCTCGATCGCATCGCCGCCCTGCCCGGCCGCGAGGAGACGACACCCGAGCTGGTCGAGGCGGTGCTGGACGAGGCCGGCAAGCTGGCCGGTGAGGTGATCGCCCCCCTGAACGCGATCGGCGACCGCGAGGGCGCCCGGCTGGAGAACGGGGTGGTGCGCACCGCCCCCGGCTTCCGCGAGGCCTATGCCCAATACCGCGACGGCGGCTGGAACGCCCTGCCCTTCGAGGCGGAATGGGGCGGCCAGGAGCTGCCCTGGGCGGTGGCGATGGCGGTGTCGGAGATGTGGCAGTCGGCCAGCATGGCCTTCGGCCTGTGCCCTGTCCTGAACCAGGGCGCGGTCGAGGCGCTGCAGGCGCATGGTTCGGACGAACAGAAGCGGATCTACCTGCCGAAGCTGGTCTCCGGCCTGTGGACCGGCACGATGAACCTGACGGAGCCGCAGGCCGGCTCCGATGTCGGCGCGGTGCGGACCAAGGCGGAGAAGCAGCCGGACGGCACCTACAGGATCACCGGCCAGAAGATCTTCATCACCTATGGCGACCACGACATGGCCGAAAACATCGTCCATCTCGTCCTCGCCCGCGCCCCGGGCGCGCCGGCCGGAATCAAGGGCATCAGCCTGTTCCTGGTGCCCAAACTGCTGCCGGATGCCGACGGCAACCCCGGCGCCCGCAACGATCTGCGCTGCGCCGGGCTGGAGCACAAGCTGGGCATCCATGCCAGCCCGACCTGCGTCATGGCCTATGGCGACGACGGCGGCGCCACCGGCTTCCTGATCGGGCAGGAAAACCGCGGCATCGAATACATGTTCACGATGATGAACAACGCCCGGCTGACCGTCGGGCTGCAGGGCGTGGCGATCGCCGAGCGCGCCACCCAGGCGGCCGAGGCCTATGCCGCCACCCGCATCCAGGGCAAGCCGATCGGTCAAGACGCGCTGGTGCCGATCGCCGCCCACCCTGATGTCCGCCGCATGCTGCTGGCGATGCGCAGCCAGACCGAGGCGATGCGGGCGCTGGCCTATGCCGCCGGCGCGGCGCTGGACCTCGCCCGCGGCCACCCCGACCCGGTCGAGCGGGCGAAGGCCCAGGCGCGGGTCGACCTGCTGACCCCGGTGGTCAAAGGCTGGTGCACCGACACCGGCTGCGACGTCGCCTCGACCGGCGTCCAGGTCCATGGCGGCATGGGCTATATCGAGGAGACCGGCGCCGCCCAGCATCTGCGCGACGCCCGGATCACACCGATCTACGAGGGCACCAACGGCATCCAGGCCAACGATCTGGTGTTCCGCAAGGTGGCACGCGACGGCGGCGTGGCCGCCCGAACGCTGTTCGAGGAGATGGCGCGGACCCAGGCGGAGCTGGCCGGCCTGCGCCACCCCGCGGCGGCACCGATCCGCGACCGGCTGGTCGAAAGCCTGGCGGCGCTGATGGCGGCGACCGACTGGGTGGTCGAGACCGCGCCGGAGGACCCGGCCGCGGTGGCGGCCAGCGCCGTCCATTATCTCCGCATGTTCGGACTGGTGGCCGGCGGCTGGCTGATGGCGCGGGCCGTGCTGAGCGTGATCGACGACGACAGCGACCCCGCCTTCCGCACCGCCAAGCTGACCCATGCCCGCTTCTTCGCCGAACAATATCTGCCCCAGGCCGCCGGCCTGCTGCTGCCGATCACCGAAGGCTGGCGCAGCGTGACCGGGGCGGAGGAGGACTGAGGCAGGCGCCCAGGCGCAAACATCACTTACGGCCTCCGACCACCGTCATTGCGAGCGCAGCGAAGCAATCCAGGGCCACCACGAGCCGCGGCATGGATTGCTTCGTCGGCTTCGCCTCCTCGCAATGACGGCGAGGTAGGGTCACAGAGTGTTCATTGTGGCCATCCGGGCTGATCGTTCATGATATGTTCATGAGCATCACCCCAACCTCCCCCACGCCAGCCGAACCAGCCGATCCAGGCCGGGCGCTGGCGTTGAAGCAGATCCAGCGGCTGGACCGGCTGGCCGAGATGGCCATGGCTCAGGCCGAGGCGATGCATGTTGAAGTGATGACTCCTGTCCCGGACGAGCCCGGCAAGCCCGACCCGGCCGAGACCCGGGCGCGGGTCATGGCGGCAAATGCCGCCTTCCAACGCCAGGCCCGGGTGGTGGCCCAGATCACGGCGGTGCAGTCCCGCATCGCCCGCGTCCTCTACGGGCCACAGCAGGCAGCCCCGGCCACACGGGCCGAAGCCGCCGACGAGGTGCGCAAGCAGTGGCGCACGCGCCGGGTCGAATGCATCGTCGGGGAAGCCATCGCCCAGTGCGTGCCGGTCAATCCCTATCCCCTGGTGTTCAAGTTGCGGGGCCGGCTCGCGGGGCTCGATCCCGACCTGGACCCGGATTTCCAGGACCGCCCGCTGGGCGCAACCGTCGCCTTGATCTGCCGGGATTTGGGCCTCAAGCCCGACTGGTCGCAATGGGCCGGGGAGGATTGGGCGCTGGCCGAAGCCTGCGACCGGGCGCCGGGTTCGCCCTATGCCGGGCCGGCCGGCGAGGCAGCCGAACTCCAGACCAGCAGCCCGTCTCCGCCCGACACAGGTTGAAATGTAGGTGACAGGCTGTGTTTTACGTTGCCTCTCCTGCAGGCGGGAGAGGCAAGAGAAGAGCCGGATGGGCGGCCCCCCTGCCCTCAGGCCTTAATGCCCAGCCGCTCCACCTCGGCGGCGGTGTCGCGCCATTCCTGGGCGTAGTCGACATCCTGGTAGTTCTCGAACCACGGGCCGCCGCTGGTGTAGTGCACCGCCTGCGGCCGGCCCTGCGCCGGCTTCGGGTACCAGCCTTCCAGCCAGTTCCAGCCGGTC
>NZ_JBYRFX010000342.1:0-8087 GCF_057815775.1 Inquilinus sp. | reverse complement strand
CAGGTTCTCCAGCGCGCGGCGGATCAGCTCCGGGTCGAAGACGGCGCGACCGATCCGGGCGTCGACTGCCAGGGCGACGTTGCGGGCGGCCGCAGTGTCGCGCAGCGTGTCGATACAACTGGCCAGGAAGGCCACGACATCGGTGTCGGCCGCCGCCGGCTGCTTCGCCTGGGTCATCGCCAGCATTTCCGCGACCAGCCGTTCCAGCCGCGCGATCTGGCCCAGGATGGCGTCCAGCGCCGTCCGCCGCCGGGTGTCGTCGCCCGCCAGCGCATTCTCGGCCTTCAGCCGCATCGCGGCGATCGGGTTGCGGATCTCATGCGCGACGCCGGCCGCCACCCGGCCCAGCGCCGCCAGCCGCTCGGCCGCGGCGACGCGCGCCGCAAGCGCATCGGACGCGTCACGCGCCTCGCGCAGCCGCGTGCCGGCATCGTTCAGCGCGCCGACGATGCGGTCCAGCTCGCGGTCGCCGGTCGGCGCGATCATCGGCAGGATCTCCGTCGTCTGGCCGAGCAGCACCGTTTCGATCCGCCCCACCCGGCGGGACCAGGACACCACCAGGGCGGTCAGCCAGGCCGACATGCCGACGACCAGGGCGAGCAGCACGCCGAGGCCGAGCCGCAGCCGGTCATAGCCGGGCGATCCCTCGACCCGCGTCATCGCCCAGGCCGTCGCCCCGGCCAGCGGTCCTTCGAGCGGACACGCCAGCAGGAGAAGGGTCTGCGCGCGGGAGGTCGAACGGTTCAACACCGGCTGCTCCGCGCGCAGCGCCTGCTGGTTGACGTCGCGGATGCGGTCGAGCTCGGCCGCCGGCAGGTCGGTCTTCGGTCCACTGCCCTCATAGGTCGGATAGGCATAGGCCAGCGACCCCGCATCCGCCTGCCAGATGCCGCCTTCTATCCCGGGTTCGCGGGCCAGCGCCAGGGTGATCGCAGCAGCCAGCGTCTGCCGCAGCTGCGGATCGCCGGCGGACGCGGTCGTCCCGCTCAGCCCGCTCACCGCGAAGCTGTAGCGTTCCTGGATCAGGTCGCAGGCATGGCCCAGCACCGCCTCGGCCCGCTGCACCTGCGCCATGGTCGACTGCTGGTAGAACTGGACCAGCAGGACACCGACGACGATGCAGGCGGCCAGGTACAGGGCCCAGAGCACGAACAGACGGGATCGGAGAGAGCGCATCAGCCGCCGGGAGCCGTCATCATGGCCGGCATTGTCGGATGCCCGCAGCGAATGGTCCAGGTCGGATGGTTGGACTCAGGGGTCGCGCTGGCGTCCGGCGAGGAGGACCTTGGCGCTGCCGTCCGCAGCCAGTTCCACGCAATGGGTGACGTCGGGGGAGGTCCAGCGCCGGGACCACTCCTCCTGCTCCGCGTGATCCGTGGGCATGTCCCAGGCACTGGCTGCGGCGCGGGCGGTCGTTTCGTCCCGGGCCCGGACGATCAGCACGGAACGGGATTCACCGCGCCAGCTCTCATCGTTCCAGTCGCAGGGATACAGTTTAAAGAAGGCCATCGGTTTCCATCACCCGGCGGGCGGTGCCCGACCGTCTCCTCACTGCGCGTCGTCGGTGCGGCCCTTCGGGGCCGGCGGCCGGCGGGCGGCCAGGGCGGCCTCGAGATCGCGCGCCGCCTGCATCGAGATGGCATACATCGTTTTGTTGCCGCGCCGAGCATAACGTTCGGCATCCAGCCGGGCTTCCCGGGCTTGGCGCTCCGTCGTATCCGCCCCGTCCGACTCCTTGCCGCGCGCCGGCAGGCGGCTCTCACCCATCGTCATATCGATCATCCTGTCGCTTTACGGAAAGGATGGGCATGAGGGGCGGATTTGGCCAGACAAATCTCAGGAGTAAAATGAACAACCCGATCAATTCCAGATTTTGATTCCGTCTCTAAAAAATCAATCGAATCGCCACTCAAGAAAGTTCTTGCGGTCATCGCACCGATGATTTCAGCCGATTTTTAAGGACGTATTTGGAAATTTGTTCTACACTGAGTTTTCTCAGGACTATTGGGAAGCCGAGCGCAGGGTGGGCCGTGGCAATGGCATACACCCGCGCTTAAACATGCCCTGCCGGCCACAGGCGGCTCTTCCCACCGCGGCCACGAGCGGCGGGGTCCTAGCGGCGCTCCTTCACTGAGCGCAGAAATGCAGGAATGTCCGATTATCGCTTTGCCCTCGGCAGCACCGTCTATATCTGGCGCCGGTCCAGCTTCGGGCCGTCCATCGCCGGCGCCTACACGGTGGTGGCACATTATCCCAGCGACTCCTCCGGCCGGCTCTACCGGATCCGCAGCGTCCTGGGGATGGAGGAGCGGATGGTGCCCGAGGGCGAGCTGGCCACGGCACCGCGGAGCCCGTCCACGGTGCCCACCCCTCGCAAGCAGCGCAGCGCCTGACCTTGTCATCGGTCCGCCCTGGCGCCATCATCCGACCAGACGTTCCCTCGCCGATGCCGGATATTCCTGATATGGGCGAATGGCCCCCCGCCGACATGTCAGCCTTCGACTGCCAGACCTGCGGCGCCTGCTGCTCATATTCCAGCGAATGGCCCCGGTTCTGGACGGAAACCGACGCCGAGATGGAGCGCGTGCCCGCCCGTTACCTCGATCTGGCCGGCGGCCGGATGCGCTGCGACGGCAATCGCTGCTCCGCCCTCGATGGCGAGATCGGCACCGCCACGCGCTGCGTGGTGTATGCGGTGCGACCCCAGGTCTGCCGCGATTGCGTGCCGGGCGACGATGCCTGCCGCATGGCGCGGGCCAGCCACGGGATGCCGGCATGACCCTTCCCGACGATCCGGCCGCGCCGGCGCTCCACCGGACCGGGTCGGGGCCGGCCGATCTCAGGACGCTCCGGCGCGCCGCGGAAGCGGGCGATGCCGCCGCACAATTCAATCTCGGCGTGCTGTGCGACAGCCGCGTCGACGACAATGGCTATGACATCCCGGGCGATCGGACCGAAGCACTGCACTGGCTGCTCCGCGCCGCCGGCAACGATCTGCCGCGCGCCCAGCTGCGCCTCGCCGAAATCTATGCCGACAGCCCACCGGCCTCGGGCGACCGGGTCCGGGCCTATGCCTGGTTCGTGGTCGCGATTGCCAGGCTGACCGGCGCCCAGCGCGCCGCGGCCGAGGCCGGGTTCCGGGTGCTGGCCGGGCAGCTGAGTGCCGGCCGCATGGTCAAGGCCCGCGCCCTGGCGACCCGCCTGACGAAGAGCCTGAATTCCATATCGCCGGGCCCCCGAAGCGCGTAAGATCACGGGCGACGCCGTCGACAGGCGTGGCGATCGGCACGGCACCGCGCGGGGCCCGACAGGCCCCACCCGGATGCGTGCGGCGCCGGACGGAAACAGCGGCCATCCCCGGCAAGAGCGGTTCCGATCGATAAGGGCACGGCCAGGGCCGCGCCTGGGAGCGACCATGGTCAAATCCGACCGCGCCCGCGATGAGCGGACGACGATCCGGGCTGCCGTTTCCGCCCACCGCCACCCCAGCCTGGGGCGCAGCCTGTGGCAGGTCGCCAACACTTTCCTGCCCTTCTTCGCCCTGTGCGCCGTGATGTACTGGACGGTGCAGGCCCTGCCCTATTGGGTGACGCTGCTGGTCGCGGTGCTGGCTGGCGGCTTCGTGGTGCGGGCGTTCATCATCCAGCATGATTGCGGCCACGGCTCGTTCTTCCAGGCGCGCTGGGCGAACACGCTGCTCGGCAGCGTCTGCAGCCTGCTGACCTTCACCCCCTATGCCGCATGGAAGCGCCAGCATGCCGGCCATCATGCCCATTGGAACAACCTGGACCACCGGGCCAGCGGCGCCGACATCTATTCATCCTGCCTGACGGTGGAGGAATACCAGCGCCTGCCGCGCTGGCGGCAACGCGCCTATCGCGCCGCCCGCCATCCCCTGGTGTCGCAGCTGCTGCTGCCGCCGCTGGTGTTCCTGCTGCTGTATCGGGTGCCGTTCGACACGCCAGCCGCTTGGCGCAACGAACGCCGGGCCGTCTATCTCACCAATCTCGGCCTCGCCGCCGCCTTCCTCGTGCTCGGCTTCTCCTTCGGCTTCGTCCCGGCGCTGATGGTGCAGCTGCCGATCATCATCACCGCATCGATCATCGGCGTGTGGCTGTTCTCGGTGCAGCACCGGTTCGAGGACACGCTGTGGGCCCGCCGCGACGAATGGGATTTCGTATCGGCGTCGATCGAGGGCAGCTCGTTCCTGAAGCTGCCACGCCTGCTGCAATGGTTCACCGGCAATATCGGCTACCACCACATCCACCATCTCGACCCGCGGATCCCGAACTACCGGCTTGAGGCGTGCCATAACGCCAATCCGGTGCTGCAGCGGGCGCCGGTCCTGACCCTGCGCACCAGCCTCGGCGCCGGCGCGCACGCGCTGTGGGACGAAGGCCAGCGCCGCATGGTCCGCTTTCCCAAGGCCTAGCCGATCCGGTCGAGCACGGGCAGCAGTTCCTCCGGGTCCGGCCGGCGGGTGTGGCCCGGGTTGACCTCGGCATAGCGGCGCCGCCGCTTGGTGCAGGCCGGCCGCAGTGATAGCGTCTATTCCCAGGAGGAATAGGCATGGACCGACTGGGTGCGATGGAAGCCTTCGTCCGGGTGATCGAGACCGGGTCGTTCTCAGCTGCCGCGCGGCAACTGCGCGTCGGCCAGCCGGCCGTGTCCAAGACTATCGCCCAGCTGGAGGAGCGGCTGGGCGTCCGCCTGTTGCTGCGGTCGTCGCACGGGCTGACCCCGACCGAGGCCGGCCAGGGCTTCTACGAACGGGCCAAGCGCGCGATCGAGGAGGCCGACGAGGCCGACCTGGCGGCGCGCGGCGCCGGCGCCGGCCTGTCCGGCCGGCTGCGCTTCAGCGCCGCCATCACCTTCACCCGGATGCACATCTTCCCGCACCTGCCGGTGTTCCTGGCCGCGCATCCGGCGCTGACGGTCGAGGCGATCCTGGACGACCGCAATGTCGATTTGATCGAGGAAGGGGTCGATCTGGCGCTGCGCATGGGCGAGCTGGCCAGTTCCGCCATGACCGCGCGCCGGATCGGCCGGTCCCGCCGCATGGTGCTGGGCACCCCGGCCTATTTCGAACGGGCCGGCGAGCCGTCGACGCCGGCGGAACTGGCGACCCATCCAGCCGTGATCTACGCCCAGGGCGGCGGCGGCGCGACCTGGAACTTCCGCCGCGACGAGGCGGAGGAGACGGTCGCCCTGAAGGACGTCATCCGCGTCACCGCGGCGGAAGGGGTGCGCGAGGCGGTGTTCGCCGGCCTCGGCCTGTGCGTCGCCAGCGAATGGATGTTCCAGCCCGAGCTGGAGCAGGGCCGGGTGCGCCGGGTGATGGCCGACTGGGCCCTGCCGGTGATCGACCTGTGGGCCGCCTTCCCCACCGGGCGCCGCGCCAGCACCAAGGCCCGCGCCTTCGCCGGCTTCGTCGAGGACCAACTGCGCGGCACCCATTTCGGCCTCTAGGCGGCGCTACTATTCCCACTGGGAATGCAATGTATTCCCGGCGCCGGTCTGGCTGGCGCCCACTGCCCTCGTCATCTCCAGCACACCGGCCGGCGCATCGTCGGCCCGCAGATGAAGAGAACCATCATGTCGAGACTGGAAGGCAAGATCGCCGTCATCACCGGCGGCAGCAGCGGTATCGGGCTGGCGACGGCCCAGCGCTTCGTCGCAGAAGGCGCGCATGTCTTCATCACCGGCCGCCGGCAGGCGGAGCTGGACAAGGCGGTCGCCCTGATCGGCCGGAACGTCACGGCAGTCCAGGGCGACGTGTCCGACCTGGGCGACCTCGATCGCCTCTACGCTCGGGTGGCGGAGACCAAGGGCCGGATCGATATCCTGGTGGCCAATTCCGGCGTGGTCGAGCATCGCCGGATCGGCGAGGTCAGCGAGGAACATTTCGACCGCACCTTCGGCATCAATGCCCGCGGCCTGCTGTTCACGGTGCAGAAGGCGCTGCCGCTGATGCACGACGGCGGCTCGATCATCCTGATCGGCTCGATCGCCGCGGTGAAGGGCATGCCGGCGCATGGCACCTACAGCGCCACCAAGGCCGCGGTGCGGTCCTTCGCCCGGACCTGGACGATGGAGCTGAAGGACCGCGGCATCCGTGTCAACACGCTGAGCCCCGGCCCGATCGACACCCCGATCATCGACAGCCAGGTCGCGACGAAGGAGGCGGCTGCCAAGCTGCGATCCGATTTCGCGGGGATCATCCCGCTCGGCCGCATGGGCCGGCCGGAGGAGCTGGCGAACGCCGCCCTGTTCCTGGCCTCGGATGAGAGCAGCTTCGTCGCCGGCATCGATTTGAGTGTCGACGGCGGCATGGCGCAGGTGTGAACGCCCGCGCGGCATGACGGATGACGGATGGGGCTGGCTTCCGCGGCCAGCTTCATCCGTCGCCGGCCGCCCGGCATCGCCCTGGCATTTCCCCGGCAGCCAGACCAGCATCTTCGTGGACATCGGCGGCCACGGCGGCGCCGACATGCAGATCCGCCTGACCGGCACCATCACTCTGCACGCCAGCGACTTCATTCTCTGAGAGACTGCCTGGCCACGCCGCGGCCGGCGGTTCTGCCGGCCGCGGCGGGCGTTCCACGGTGGAGGGATCATCGAAATGGCGATGTCCGGCGGGCGACCCGCCGGGCCGCGTCACTGGACCGAGCGGAAGAACTGCGGCCAGTATTTGGCGACGACATCGCCGCTGCAGGATAGGGCGTGGCAGGTGTCGATCTGCGGCGGCCTGGCCGACGCATCCCGGGGTGCAGCTGGGCGGCGCAATGGCTGGACGGTCTGGATTGCCGCCGTCGCCAGCGGGCCGAACAGCTCGACCAGATGCGTGCAGCCCGCGACGCCGCCCAGCCTGCGGCGCAGTTCGCCGCCGAAGCCCGGTGCGATGTGCAGGCCGACCACGCGCTGGAAATTCGCCGCGACCGTCGGGCAGACCCGATGCGGCCCTGCATCCAGGAACACATCGATGGTGTGGATCAGCAATTCGTCATCGACCACGACGCGGAACCCCATGTCGTGAAACGGGGCGCCGGCATCGACGCTGCGGTAATCATTGTGAACGGAATATCCCTTCCGATCGATCATGCGGGCTTCGATATCCCACAGGCCATCGGTCCTGTGGTAGCCGCGGCACACGATCTCGCGGGTGTGGGCCAGAACGCGGGGTGCTGACGGGGGGAACGGCATGTCGGCCTCCTACACCGGGACGGGTTTGTCGAAGGCGACCCGGCCGGAACCGGCCCCGCCCAGGGTGATGACGCCGCTGAGCGCTTCCATGTCGAGCCGGCCGCCGAGCGACCGCACCAGCTGCTGCACCGGCCGGTTCTCACGCAGGAACAGAAAGCAGCTGGCCTGCGCCCCCCGGGCCGCGGCATGCTCCACCGCCCGCCGCGCCAGGCAACGGCCCAGGCCACGGCCGCGGACTCCGGCATCGACCGAAACCGCGACTTCGGCATGACGCGGCGGATCGTGATCATCGAAACCCGCTTCGGCCATGCCGATGATGCGATCATGCTGAATGGCCCCCACCAGCAGCGATCGCTTCCAGTCGATGCCGTCGGCGTAGCTGGCGATCTGGGCGTCGTTGGCCTCGCGGAAGAAGCGCAGGCGGCGATCGTCGATATTGAGACCGAGATAATGGCTCTTGATGGCAGCAACATCCTGCGGAAACAAACGCCGGATGAGAGGCGGCGGCCCAGCCCAATCGGGCAACGGGCTCATTGCGAATACGTCATAATATTGGACGCAATCCGGTGTCATACTGTGCCGACCGCCACCCGTCAGCACGGCGAGGGCCAGATTCGCTTCCCGAAGCCCCAACGGGCCGGACACGTCATGCCAATATCGATAAAACTGATCACATCTTCTTACAATATATAAATTCTTAGATTCCAGTATATTTTTAAAATTATTGCCTGCGTATAAATGATTTATGTCCTTAACAAGCTGACGTTTCACACATTTTTTATATTTGTAACAAATATAATTTGTTTTATCACTTTTCAACAGCGTATCCATATCAGATCTCCCAATGGTGATTGATACGTGACTGGCGAAACGCATTTATTTCT
>NZ_JBYRFX010000341.1:0-6160 GCF_057815775.1 Inquilinus sp. | reverse complement strand
CACGAAGTGGGTGATGCCCAGGTCCCGGTACTTGCGCAGCGACCCGGCGACATCCGCCGCCGACCCGACCAGCCAGGTGGTGCCGGCGCCGCCGCCGCCGAATTTGCCGGGCGCGGTGTAGAGGTTGTCGTCCAGCACCTCGCCCCGCGTATGGGTGTCGAACAGGCGCTGCTGGCCCACCGCGATCGACTGCCGATGGTCATGCCAGCCGGCGCCCTTGATCCTGGCCATCTCCTCGACCTTCGCCCTGGCATCGGTCCAGGCCTGCTCCGTGGTGTCACGGACCAGCGTGGTGATGCGCAGCCCGAACTCCAGCGGCGGCAGGTTGCGGTCGAGATCCCGGCTCAGCGCCTTGAGGCGATCGATCCGTTCGCGGACGCCGTCCAACGGCTCGCCCCAGAACAGCTGGACATCGGCCTCGGCGGCAGACACCTGCTCCGCCGCGTCCGAGGCCCCGCCGAAATAGAGCTTGGGGTGCCGCCGGTCGCCGCGGGGCAGGATGCGCGGCGCCGCAGTGGAGTCGGTCACCCGGAAGTGCTCGCCCTGATAGGTGACGTTCTCTTCGGTCCACAGCCGGCGCACCAGCCGCATGAACTCCCGCGTCCGGGAATAGCGGTGGGCCTGGTCGCCCTCGCTGTCGCCATAGGCGGCGAGGTTGTCCTTGCCCGACACGATGTTCACCCGCACGCGGCCGCCGGTCAGCTGGTCCAGCGTGGCCGCCGCGGAGGCGAAATGCGCAGGCCGCCAGTATCCGGGCCGGATGGCGATCAGCGGCTCGAAGGTCTTCGTCCGCGCGGCCAGGGCGGCGGCGACGGTGAAGGTGTCGGGCCGGCCCCAGCCGGTGCCGATCAGCGCACCCTTCCAGCCATGCTCCTCCAGCGCCGTCGCGTGGCTGGTCAACGTCTCCAGGCTGTTGTGGTCCTCGGCGGCCGTGTCGCCGCGATGCCCGGCCCTGACGTCGTTCGGGATGTACCAGAGGAATTCGGAAGTGCCGCTCATGCAATCGGTCCGCAGTTTCGGATGGTGGGCGCGTCAGCGCAGAGGGAAGCCAAGCTGTTGCAGGGCCTCCCGGATGCGGTCGCGGCCATGCAGCGCCGCCCGGTCGCGCAGGCGATTGACCACCTGCCGGGTCCAGCGCGGATTGTCGGTCAGCCCCTGGCCACGCCAGAAGCGGTCGAGCGTCTCGTCATAGCCCGCCGCCGCTTCGGCCTGGGGTGCCGCATCATAGGTCTCGCGGTGCAGCACGGCGGCCTGCGGCAGGCGCGGCTTGACCGAGGCCGGCCGGTCCGGGTCGGGCCAGCCGACGGCGAGGCCGAAGACCGGGAAGATGTGGCCGGGCAGCTTCAGCGCCGCGGCGATCTCCTCGGGATGGTTGCGCACCGCCCCGACATAGACCGCGCCGAGGCCGAGCGATTCCAGCGCCACCACCGCGTTCTGCGCCGCCAGCGCCGCATCGACGATACCGAGGATCAGCGCCTCGGTGTATTCGGCGGCGTCGACAGTGGCGCCCTGCCCCTCCGCCAGCAGGCGCAGCCGGGCGAAATCCGCCAGCCAGACCAGGAACAGCGGCGCCTGCCGGATGAACTCCTGGTTGCCGACATAGCCTGCCAGGCGCGCCTTGTGCGCCGGCTCCTCGACCGCGACGACGCTCCAGGCCTGGAGGTTGGAGGAGCTGGAGGCCGATTGCGCCGCGGCGACCAGCGTCTCGATCGTGCCCGCCGGCAGCGCGTCCGGCCGGAAGGCCCGGACGGACCGGTGCGACAGGGTCAGGGCGGTGACGTCGTTCACGATCGCCGCGGATGGGGCCTGGTCGCCATAGCGGTCCGCCAGAAGGTCCGGCCCGGAGCCGGTTCGCAGCGGCACGGCAGTCGTGCTCATCGCAGGCTGTTCCTCACTTGGCTCAGGCCGTCGCCTGGAGCGGAAGGCTGTACTGGCTTTCCGGCCCCGGCAGGCCGTAATGCTCGCGCAGTGTGGTCCCGGTATACTCCTCGCGGAACAGGCCGCGCCGCCGCAGGATCGGAACCACCTGGTCGGCGAAGACATCGAAGCCGCCGGTCAAATAGGGCGGCATCACGTTGAAGCCGTCGGCGGCCCCACCGGTGAACCATTCCTCGATCCGGTCCGCCACCTGCTCCGGCGTGCCGGCCGTGACCCAGTGGCCGCGGGCGCCGGCCAGCCGGTGCAGCAGCTGGCGGATCGTCGGCCGCTCCCGGTCGACGATGTCGAGCACGACCTTGAACCGGCTGGCCACCGCGCGCTCCCCATCCGTCGCGACCAGCGCGCGCGGGAACGGGCCGTCCAGGTCATGGCCGCTGAGATCGACCCCGATCATGCGGTGCAGCTGCGCCAGCGAATATTCCGGCTGGGTCAGGGCGTTGAAGTCCTCCTGCAGCCGCTGCGCCTCGACCTCGGTGCCGCCGATGAACGGGCTGATGCCGGGCAGGACCTTCAAATGCTCCGGCCGACGCCCCAGCGCCGACGCCCGCGCCTTGATGTCGGCGTAGAAGGCCTGGGCGTTGGCCAGGGTCTGGTGCGCGGTGAAGATCGCCTCGGCATAGCGCGCGGCAAAGGACCGGCCGTCCTCGGACGACCCGGCCTGGACATAGACCGGGCGGCCCTGCGGCGTGCGCGGCACGTTCAGCGGGCCACGGACGCGGAGATGCCGGCCGATATGGTCGATGGCGTGGATTTTTGCCGGGTCGGCATAGATGCCCGAGGCCGCATCGGCGACCACGGCATCGTCCTCCCAGCTGTCCCACAGCTTGGTGACGACATCGACGAATTCCTGGGCGCGGTCATAGCGCTCGGCATGAGCGGGATGCTCGGACAGGCCGAAATTCTGTGCCGCCTGGGCGCCCGCGGTGGTGACGATGTTCCAGCCCGCCCGGCCCTTGCTGATGTGGTCGAGCGAGGCGAACAGCCGCGCCAGATTGTAAGGCTGGTTGTAGGTGGTCGATGCGGTGGCGATCAGGCCGATCCGCTCCGTCGCCGTGGCGATCGCCGACAGCCAGGTCAGCGGCTCGACCTGGAAACGGGAACCGTATCGGATGTTGTCGGCCAGGGACGGTCCGTCGGCGAAGAAGACGCCGTCGAACTTCGCGGCCTCGGCCCGGCGCGCCAGCTCCTGGTAATAGGCGATGTCGAGGATGCGCTCGGGCGACGAATCCTTGTAGCGCCAGGCGGCCTCGTGGTGGCCGCCGGGATAGATGAAGAGGTTGAGGTTGAGCTGCCTGCCGGTTCCGGACATCGCGGCCTCCTGGGACTCGAGGGAAAGGGGACTTCAGGCCGTCAGGCGGTCGTCGATCTGCACGCCGAGCTCCCGCAGCAGTTCGACGCGGATCTCGGTGACCCGCCGGTCGCGCTCGGGGTGCCGGCCGGGCAGGTCGATCTTCATGTCGACCGAGATCCGGCCGCGGTCGAGCACCAGCACGCGCTCGGCCAGGTGGATCGCCTCGTCGACGTCATGGGTCACCAGCAGCACCGCCGGCCGGTGGCGCTCGCAGAGCTGGCGCAGCAGGCCGTGCATGCGGATCCGGGTCAGCGCGTCCAGCGCGCCGAACGGCTCGTCCGCCAGCAGCAGCTCCGGGTCGCGCACCAGCGACCGGGCCAGCGCCACCCGCTGCTGCTCGCCGCCCGACAGTTGGTTCGGCCAGGCGCGCTCGCGGCCCGCCAGCCCGACCTCGGCCAGCGCCGCCGCGGCCCGGCCGCGCGGGTCGGGCCCGGCAAGCCCGAACACGACATTGTCGAGCACCCGCTTCCAGGGCAGCAGCCGCGCGTCCTGGAACACCACCGACAGCCGTTGCGGCACGCTCAGCCGCCCCTCGCCGGTGACCTCTTGGTCGAGCCCGGCCAGGGCCCGCAGCAGCGTGCTCTTGCCCGAGCCGCTGCGCCCGAGCAGCGCGACGAACTCGCCTTGCCGGATGTCGAGATCGATGCCGTCGAGGATCGTGCGGGCCCCGAAGCTGCGCACCAGCCCCCGGACCTGGACTGCGGGCTTGCTCAACCCGCCCCCGGTCAACCGGTCCCCACTCAACCTGCCAGCGTGCGTCGCCATGACAGCACCCTCCTCTGCAGCAGCCGGACCAGGGCGTCGGAGATGAGGCCGAGCAGGGCGTAGACCACGAGGCCGAGGATGATGATCTCGGTCTGGCCATAGGTCCGCGCCAGCTCGATCATGTAGCCGATGCCGCTGGTGGAATTGACCTGCTCGACCACGACCAGGGCGAGCCAGGAGTAGTTGACGGCGAAGCGCAGCCCGAGGAAGAAACCGGGCAGCGCCGCCGGCAGCGCGATGTGGCGCAGGAAATCCCGCTGGCTGACGCCCAGGGTCTCGGCCAGTTCGACATAGCGGTTGTCGATGCTGCGCAGCCCGTCATGGGTCTGGATGTAGACCGGGGCGAAGACGATCAGGGCGATGGTCGTGACCTTCATACCCTCGCCGATGCCGAGCCACAGCATCAGCAGCGGGATCAGCGCCAATGCCGGGATCGCCCGCTTGATGTGCACCGGCCCGTCGATCAGGTACTCGCCGATCCGGGTCAGGCCGGCGACGAGACCGAGCACCAGCCCGGCCAGGACGCCCCAGAACAGCCCCTGGACCGACCGGCCGAGCGAGGTCAGCAGATTGTCCTGCAGCCGGCCCTCGGCGATCAGGTCGGCCGCGGTGGACACCACCGTCCAGGGCGCCGCCAGGGTACGGGTGTCGATCAGCCCGGTGGCCGAACCGATCGACCAAAACGCCAGCAGCAGCACCGGGCCGAAGGTCCAGCCATAGGCGATCGGCCGGCCCGGGCCGAGCCGCCGGGCGCGCGGCCGCACCGATCGCTGCAGGGCCGGGCCGGCCTGGCTGCGGAACCGCCGGCTGTCCGGCGCCGGCGCGAGCGCCAGGGCGGAGTCGCTGGGGGGTGGGGTCATGGTCCTGCCCTCCCGCGCCTACAGGCCTGCCAGCGCGTCGGCGGCGGCGCTTTCGTACCGGCGGTCGAACAGATCCGCCGCATTCAGCTTCGGCTTGCCGGTCTCGACCGCCAGCAGGTCGATCGTCGCCTGCTGCCGTTCGATCACGGCGTTCCAGTCGGCCGGAACGTCCGGCAGCCCGGCGGAGTCGACGAGATAGCGCCCGCTGTCGGCGTCCAGCCCCTGGTCCTTGACGTAATAGCCGGCGATCCATTCCTCCGGATGCGCCGCGACCCACTGCGTCGCCCGGCCCCAGGCCTTCACGTATTCGCGGATCGCGGCGGCCTTGCCCGGATCCTGCAGGGAGGTCCCGAGCACATAGAGATAGGACGGGTCGTCCCGCAGCCCGTGCGGGATGAGCTTGGCGCCGTCCCTGCCGTAATTGGCGACGTAGCGGCGCTGGTTGGCCTCGGCGATCGGGGCAACGTCGACCAGGCGGCTCGACAGCGCGTTGACATAGACATCGCCGGTGCTGGGCAGTTCGACCAGTTGCACGTCCTGCTTCGACAGGCCGGCCTTCTGCAGCACGCGCAGGACCAGCGCGCCCTGGGCCTGGCCGGGGCTATAGGCGATCTTCTTGCCGCGCAGATCGGCCAGCGTCTCGACGCTGGTGCCCGGTGCGATGCCGAGCTGGTAGATCGGATGGTTGATCGGGTCCTGCCGGAACTTCGCGGCGACGATCTTCACCGGCAGGCCGGTCCAGGTGGCATGGATCGGCGGGATATCGGCGACCGAGCCGACGTCCAACGCATTGGCCCGGAACGCCTCGATCGTGCGCGGCCCGCCGCTGATGTTCGCCCATTCCACCTTGAACGGCAGCTTGTCGATCTCGCCGGACAGCACCAGCGCCCGCTGCGTCGTCGGATCGCCGATCACCAGCGTGGTCCCGGCAGGGATTTCGGCCGGCAACGGCGCGTCGGCCGGCAGCACGTCCGCAGACAGGGCCGGGCTGGCCGCACAGACCAGGCCGGCCCAGGCGATCGCGGTGAGGAAGCGCCGGCGGGCGGCGGATTTCGGCGATGCGGGATCGGGCAAGGCGATGATCCTCGATGTGAGAGTTGCGGACGTCGCCCGATCCGCACGACAGAGGGCGGCGATGGCCATGATGGGCTTGCGGTCGTTGGCCCATGGGCCAAAGATCACACAATCATGTTGTTATCTGATGAAATACACTTTCATGAGTCAATATATATAAATAAAACAAATT
>NZ_JBYRFX010000340.1:0-6371 GCF_057815775.1 Inquilinus sp. | reverse complement strand
CTTCGTCGACGAGACGCTGGTCGAGATCCGGTCCCCGGCCGATGCGATCCGCCACGGCATCGGGCTGGTGCCGGAGGACCGCAAGCAGCAGGCGCTGTTCCTGTCGCTGGCGATCCGCGCCAATCTGGCGATCACCGCGCTCGGCAAGCTGTCCGGCCTGTTTGGCTATGTCTCCGATACCAGGGAGAAGGGGCTGGTCGAGGAATACCGCCGCGCGCTGGGCATCCGCATGGCCAGTTCCGAGCAGCAGATCGCCAACCTGTCCGGCGGCAACCAGCAGAAGGTGGTGCTGGCGCGCTGGCTGGCGCTGCGGCCCAAGGTGCTGATCGTGGACGAACCGACGCGCGGCATCGACGTCGCCGCCAAGGCGGAGGTGCACCAGCTGCTCGGCCGCCGGGCACAGGAGGGCATCGCGATCATCGCCATCTCCTCCGAGTTGCCGGAGGTGCTGGCGGTCAGCGACCGCATCGTCGCGATGTGCGAGGGCCGCATCACCGGCGAGGTCGACCGCGCCGATGCGGATGAAGAAACGCTGATGCGGCTGATGACGCGCCGGCAAGCAGCCTAGCGCCTGTTTGAGAATGCGCTGGTGAGAGTCGGCTGGTGGTGGATTCGAGAACCGGAGCGCAGCGGACCTCTACGTCCGTGAGCACCGGAAGCGCAGAAGCCGCCATCAGGCGGCCGCGCCAGTAGCATTATCAGGCAGGCGCGTGAAAAAAGGGATAGGGATGGCGCAGGGCACGACACTTCCGGAGCGGGACGGCGGGTTCGATCTGTTCGGCCTGCTGGCACGGTTTGCGCCGCTGATCTTCCTGGTGGTGCTGATGGCGGGCTTCGCCATTGCCGATCCGCGCTTCATCTCCACGGTCAACCTGCTGAACGTGCTGCGCCAGGTCTCGATCTCCGGCCTGCTGGCGATCGGCATGACCTTCGTCATCCTGACCGCCGGCATCGACCTGTCGGTCGGGGCGGTGCTGGCCTTCTGCGGCCTGGCCGCCGCGATCGTCGCCAAGGGCAGCGCCACCGGCAATTTCTCGCTCGGTAGCGACGAGGTGCAGGGCTATGGCTGGGGCATGGCGGCGCTGGCCTCGGTCCTGCTCGGCATGGCCGCCGGCGCGGTGCAGGGCTTCGCCATCACCCGTCTCAAGGTGCCGCCCTTCGTGGTGACGCTGGGCGGCATGTCGGTGTTCCGCGGCGCGGCGCTGCTGCTGTCCGGCGGCGGGCCGATCAGCGGCTTCGACGCCGGCTTCCGCTATTGGGGCCAGGGCAGGTTCCTGGAGATCCCGGTGCCGGTGCTGATCTTCCTCGGCTTCGCCATCCTGGCCCATCTGGTGCTGCGCTACACCCGCTTCGGCCGCCAGGTCTATGCCGTGGGCGGCAACCCCGAGGCGGCGCGCCTGTCCGGGCTGAAGGTCCGGCGGGTGCTGCTCGGCGTCTACATCATCATGGGCTTCTTCGTCGGGCTCGGCGCCTTCGTGCTGTCGGCCCGGCTGAATTCGGCCGAGGCGGTGGCGGGGCAGGGCTATGAGCTGACGGTGATCGCCTCGGTGGTGATCGGCGGCACCAGCCTGTTCGGCGGTATCGGCACCATCTTCGGCACCGTGATCGGCACCGTGCTGATCGGCGTGCTGCTGAACGGCCTGGTGCTGCTGAACGTGTCGTCCTACGTGCAGCAGATCATCATCGGCGTCATCATCGTCCTGGCCGTGGCCTTCGACACCTTCGCCAAGTCGCGCCGCCGGCGGGTGTAGCGCCGATATTTTCGGGGGCCGATGTCGAAACGGCTGCTGCCGGCCCGTCATGGCATCGAGCGACACCATCCGCGCTCGATCCCGATGAGGAGAAGACCATGCAGTACGCCTTGCTGTTCCAGCACAGCCCCGACCATTTCGCCATGCGCAAGGACCCGCAGCAGCATGCCGCCTTCTGGGCCGCCTTCGGCCCCTACATGAAGGCGTTGCAGGAGGCCGGCGTGATCGTCGCCGGCGCTGGGCTGGAGCCGCCGGAGACGGCGACCACCGTGCGACGGCGGGACGGCCAGCGCCTGGTGCAGGACGGGCCCTTCGCCGACACCAAGGAACAGCTGGCCGGTTTCTTCATCATCGAGGTGCCGGATCTCGATGCCGCGCTCGACTGGGCCGCCCGTTATCCCGCCGGGGCCGGCGACGGCGTCGAGGTCCGGCCGGTGATGCCGCGCGGCTGAGGGCATGGCCATGGATGGCCCGCGCCGCGCCGTCGAGCGGGCGGCGCGTGACTCCTATGGCCGGCTGGTCACCTTCCTCCCCGCCAGGTCGCGCGACCTGGCGGCGGCGGAGGATGCGCTGGCCGACGCCTTCCGCATCGCCTTGGAAGCCTGGCCCCGCGACGGTGTGCCGGACAAGCCGGAGGCGTGGCTGCTGACCGCCGCGCGCCGGCGGCTGGTCGACGGCGCCCGCCATGCCCGGGTGCGGGCCGAGGCGGTGCCGGATCTGCTGGTGGTGGCGGATGAAGCGCAGGTGCTGGTGGAGGCCGATGCTTTCCCCGACGAGCGGCTGAAGCTGCTGTTCGTCTGTGCCCATCCGGCGATCGACCCGGCGATGCACACGCCGCTGATGCTGCAGACGGTGTTGGGGCTGGACGCGGCGCGCATCGCCTCTGCCTTCCTGGTCAAGCCGTCGGCGATGGGGCAGCGCCTGTCCCGCGCCAAGGTGAAGATTCGTGACGCCGGCTTCGCCTTCGAACTGCCGGAGGCCCGGGAGCTGGCGCCGCGCCTGGATGCGGTGCTGCAGGCGATCTACGCCGCCTATGGCAGCGGCTGGGACGATGTCGCCGGCGCCGACCCGCGCCGCAAGGGCCTGGCGGCGGAGGCGATCGAACTCGGCCGGCTGCTGCGGCCGCTGATGCCCGTCGAGCCCGAGGTCGAAGGGCTGCTGGCGCTGATGCTGTATTGCGAGGCCCGGCGGGAGGCGCGGCGCAGCCCGGCCGGCGACTTCGTGCCGCTGTCGCAGCAGGACACGGCACGGTGGTCGCAGCCGATGCTGGCCGAGGCGGAGCGGATGCTCGCGGCCGCCGCCCAGGATGGCCGGATGGGGCGGTTCCAGCTCGAAGCGGCGATCCAGTCGGCGCATGCCCAGCGGGCCTGGACCGGCCGCACCGACTGGGAGGCCGTGGCGCTGCTGTATGAGGGGCTGGTGCGGCTGAGCCCGACGATCGGCGCCCTGGTCGGCCGGGCCGCCGCCATGGCCGAAGCCCGCGGCGCCGCGGCGGGCTGGGCGCTGCTCCAGGACATCCCGGCCGAGGCGGTCAGCAGTTACCAGCCCTATTGGGCCCTGGCCGCCCATCTGCTGCGGCGGCTCGGGCAGCCGGCCGATGCGGCCTATGAGCGCGCCATTGGCCTGTGCGAGGACCCGGCGATGCGCGACTTCCTGCTGCGGCAGATGGTGGCCGGTTAGGGCGGGAACGACGCCAGCCCCGCCAGCCGGACCAGCAGGAAGGCGATCCCGGCGAGGAGGATCAGGGTGCACAGGGCAATGGCGACGCGCATCGCCACCACGGATCGTCGCGGCGGCCCGGCCGCGCCGTGCCGCGTGGCGAGGTCGCGCCGGAGGCGGCGAAACCACCGGGCCAGGCCCCAGCCGCCGACCAGGACCGAGATCCCGGCCAGGCCGAGATAGCTCCAGAACACGCCGGACGCGCCGAAGCGCTGGAACAGCACGCCGGTCCGCTCCGGCGCATCGAGGCCGACGCCGGAAAAGGCGCTGTAGACCAGCGCCAGCCCGGCCAGGATCAGGCCGAGCCATTTGATCGGCGTTTCGATCACCGCAGTGCTCGTGCCACCCGTGCGACCATGGCGGGCACGTCGGCCAGGTCATGGTACAGGCCGAAGCCGAAGCGCAGCCGGTCGTCGCGGTGGTCGACGACGATGCCGGCCGCGCTCAGCCGCCCATCGATCGTGCCGGCCGCATCGGTCCGGTAGGTCAGGAAATGGCCGCGATGCGGCTGGTCCAGCGGCACCAGCAGCCGGCTGCGGGCCAGATCGAGCGGCCCGGCGCGGTCGAGGCCTTCGCCGAAGGCCTGCTGCAGCGCCAGCACATGGGTATGAATCACGGGCACGTCGATGCCGCGCTCCGCCAGCAAATCGAGCACGGCGAGCAGCCGGTACAGGCCGGAGGGATCGAAGGTCGAGCCGAGGAAACGGCTGCCGTCGGTGCCATAGGGCACGCGCCCATCCTGAGCCCCGGCCAGCGCGCCGAAGGCGGCGTACCAGCCGGTGTCGCGCGGCCGGGCGCCGTAGCCCGGCGGCACATGCAGGAAGCAGGCGCCTTCGCCGGCCATGGCATATTTGTAGCCGCCGGCGATGTAGAAGGCGCGGTCGGCCACCGCAGCCAGGCTGGTCGGCAGCGCCATGAAGCCGTGATAGCCGTCGATGGCGATCAGCGTCTCGCGATCCGGCACGGCATCGACCAGCGCCGCCAGGTCGGGCAGGGCATAGCCCGAGTTGAAGAACACCTGGCTGAAGAACACCAGATCGTGGCCGCCGGCCCGTGCCGCCGCGGCGAAGCGGGCGGGGAAATCGGCGGTCGGTTCCTGCGTCACGCGGGTGACGGCGACCAGCCCGTCCTCCTCCAGCCGCGCCACCTGGCGGCGGAAGCTGTGGAATTCGGAATCGGTGGTCAGGATCCGCGCCGGCCGGTCCGCCGGCAGGCAGGACAGCAGCCGCCGCACGAATTCATGCGTGTTCGGCGCGAAGGCGAGGGAGGCGGGGTCGGGCAGGTCCAGGATCGCGGCGATCCGCGCCTGCAGCCGCGGCACCAGCCCGCCGAAGATCGGGCCCCATTTCTGGTCGGCGTGCAGCGCGCTGTCCTCGACATAGCGCAGCTGGGCCGCGAACACGGCGTCAGGCCACAAATGATGGCTGTGCGCCGCCAGGTGCAGCCGGTCCGGTGCTGCGCCGAGGAAGCGGGAGAACAGCAGCTTGTACGTCACTTGGCCGTCTCCTGGCCGCCGGCTTCACCGTCATAGGATAGGCCGGTGCGGCGGGTGATCTCTTCAGGCAGCGGCGGCAGGGCCGAGCGCGGGATCAGGTAGGTCGACAGGGTGAACAGATCGCCGAACACGCGGTGCTTCTCGGCCGTGCGGCTGAGATAGTCATGGCCGGAGGAGCCGCCGGTGCCGGTCTTCAGCCCGATCATGCGCTGGACCATCAGGGCGTGGCGATAGCGCCACAGCGTCATGGTCTCGTCGATGTCCATCAGCAGGCTGATCAGCCCGAACGGCACCTGCAGCGCCGGCTCGTCGCGATAGAGATTGATGAACAGGGCGGCCTGCAGCGCTCGCCACGACATCCGCCACGACCCCTGCGCCACCTCGGCGGCATACAGCGTCTCGTCGAACAGCGCGTCGAAGCGGGACAGCGCCTGGCGCAGGGCCGCGACCTCTTTCTCCCGCGCCGTGTCGTCCAGCGTCGGATGACCGGCGATGTGGCCGATATCGCCCTCCAGCATCTCCACCACCGCCTGGCGATAGGCCTCGTGGAAGCGGTAGCCGCCACGCTCGATGAACGGGGTGCGGGCCAGCCAGGCGTCGAGCTGGTCGAACAGGCTGGGCTGGCCGACCGCCGCCGACACCCGCTCGCGCCCCGGCGATTCCAGCCGGGTCTCGAACGACTTGCCCTCATAGGCCAGCCGGTCGGCGGTGCGCAGGCCCAGCCGGATCTCGATCAGCCGGAACTGCGCGCTCTGGAAGCCCGAGGCCGGGCGCAGCAGGTCGCGGAAATCGAGGAAATCCAGTGGCGTCATCGTCTCCAGCACGTCGAGCTGGTGCACGCCAAGCTTCAGGATCTCGTGGATCCGGTGCAGTGCCCGCGTCGCCCGGGCGATGGCGCGGTCATCCACCCGCTCGGCCGCGAACACACCCTGCACGGCATCGAGCTCGAACAGGATCTGCTTGAACCACAGCTCGTAGGCCTGGTGGATGATGATGAACAGCATCTCGTCATGGGCGGGCCGCCCGGCCTTTTCGCTTTCGCGGGCCTGGAGGTCGAGAAGCTGTTCGAGCTGGAGATAGGATCCGTAATGGACGCCTGGTTCGGCCATGGCGCGTCTCCCGTTAGGCTGGTGCCTGCCGGTTGCCGGCTGAAGCCGACCGCGGTCCAGTGATTGGCGGGACGCTAGCGCGACCGGGCTGCGTCCCGCAAGCCGGTGCTCAGCCCGCTTTGGCGAGATAATCGGCCAGGGCCTGGCCGAAGCGCTGGACCTCCGCGATCGTGTTGTAGTGGACCATGGAGACGCGCAGCGCGCCGGTCGCCATGCTGAGGCCCAGCCGCTTCATCAGCCGCGGCGCGTACATGTGGCCGTCGCGGATGCCGATCCCCACGTCGTTCATGGCATCGG
>NZ_JBYRFX010000339.1:0-5875 GCF_057815775.1 Inquilinus sp. | reverse complement strand
GCGCCGCCACTCGATCTGCACCTGTCTCCTTCGGCATGCCCTTGTGACAACTTCTACCCACATCCCCAACCAACCCGATTTGGCACCGACGGTCACATGGAGCCGAGGTGGCTCTGCTGTTGCCGGCGGCGCTGTCACGGTTGCGTGGCTGAGCCGGCGCCGGGTCCCACGGCGGCCTCGCGAAGCTCGTCCAGCAGGGCCTTTGCCTCCAGGAGGTCCGGCGTGTCGAAGCCCTCGGTGAACCAGCAATAGACCGGCGCGAGCAGGTCATGCGCTTCGGCGTAGTGTCGCCGCCCCCGCCAAAGCCGGGCCAGGCTGGTGGCGGCGCGCAGCTCCCACATCCGCGCCTGCCGTTCCCGGGCGATGTCGAGGGCGCGGCGGAAGGAGTCCTCGGCGGCGTCGACGGCATCCCCCCGGCGCAGCAGCACTTCGCCCCGCAGCCGATGCAGCTCAGCAGTGAACCACTGCTCCTCGGTCCGTTCAATGATGGCCAGGCCATCGGCCAGAAGGTCCAGTGCCGTATCGTACCGACCGATCCGCGCGAGCGCAGGAACCGGAAGGGACAGGCTGTACGGCAGCTCTATCTCATGCCCCAGCCGCCGCATCGCCGCCAGGGACTCCTCCATCTGCGCAAGGCCATCCTCCGGCCGGCCGATCTCGGCCAGAGCCCAACCTGCATGGAGCCGGCCGACATTCTGGTAGAACGGAACGCTGCGCCGGGCCGCCAGCACGATCGCCTTTCCCGCCTGCTCCGCCACCGCAGCCGCATCGCGACGAAGCTGATGTGAGTAGCAGGCATTGCCCATAAGGCACACGATCTGGAACGGGTTGGGGCAGCTGTCCGCATACTCCAACGCTTCATGGCAGCGCAAGGCGGCCTGGTCGGGATAGCCCAGGGCGAACAGCGCCCAACTGAGATACAGGAATGCATTGGGATCCGCCGACGGCACGTAGCCAGGGTGGTCCTGCATGGTTTCGAGCCGGTGGCGGGCGGCGGCGAGCTCACCTAGCGAAAAGGTGACGACGCCGAGACACTCGCTGCCCATCTGGAATGCGGGGCCGTCGCCCGTCTCCTCGCCGAGAAGGCAAAGCCGGTCGGCGACGGCGTAGGCCCGGCGCAGCTCGGCACGGTTGTAGTGCGACATCGCCTGCCCATACAGGGCATGCCGCTGCCCGTCGATGTCGCCGGCCTGCTTGCAAAGCGCCACCGCGTGCTCGAAGACGGTGCCAGTCTCCGTCGATGCCGTGCCCTTGGCCGACCGCAGCACATCGCCGAGATCGAGCAGGATCGCGATCTCCTGACTGCGCCGCTCGGCCCGGTCGGCCACTGTCTCGAGCAGGGCGAGCGCCTGCCGAAGATGCACCACGGCCTCGGGCATCCCGCTCCGCGACCAGGCGAGCTTTCCGGCGTTGTGCCAGTACCCGATCGCCTCTCCGGTCAGCCCCGCCTGGGCGAGGTGGTGGGCTTGCAGCTCCGGCTGCGTCTCGACGATCTCAGGGAACTGCTCCGCCATTACTTGCGCGATCCGCACGTGCAACTGCTGGCGTCGGCTTCGGAGAAGGCTGGAATAGGCGGCGTCCTGCACCAGGGCGTGCTTGAACTTATAGGTCGCGGCAGGCGGCGCGCCACGGCTGAACAGCAACTCCGCCTGCACCAGGCGGGTCAGGCCGTCCTGCAGCCGGTCCTCGTCGATCGCTGCGACGGCACGGATCAATTCATAGGAGAATTCCCGGCCGATGGCCGCGCCGATCTGGGCCAGGTCCTTCACCGGCGCCATCCGATCAAGGCGCGCCAGAAGCGAGTCGTGAAGCGTCGCGGGGATGGCCAGCGGCGGCAGCGGCGAGACCAGAACATACCGGTCGGTCTCATCCCGCATAACCCCCGATTCCATAATGGTCTTGGTCAACTCCTCGATGAACAGGGGAACGCCATCGGTCTTGACCACGATCTGCTCGAGCACCTCGGCCGGCAGCGTCCTGCCCCCGACCAGCCGATCGGCGAAGTCGGCCACCTGGCGTCGCCCCAGGCGGACGAGGGTCAGAGGGGTGATATGACCGGGATTGCCCCAGGGAGGCGCAAAGGTCGGACGGAAGGTCAGGATCGCCAGCACGGGCAGGCCCGGTACTGCCGCGACCAGCCGGTCCAGCAGCTCATGCGTGGTGGGATCGACCCAATGTAGATCCTCGAACACCGCCAGCACCGGCCGCTGCCGCGTCAGCCCGCGGAGCTGATCGAGCAACGCCACGAGGGTCTGCTGCTTCTGCTGCTGCGGCGTGAGATCCGAAGGCGGATAGCGGTGGTCCGCCGAAAGTCCCAGCAGGGCAGCAATCAACGGCGCCGTGGCACTGATGTCGTCCGTCGACGCGGCCAGCAGCGCCTCCAGCCGCTCCAGCTTTTGCACCGGAGCATCATCCCGGTCGAAACCGGCTGCCCATTCGAGCTGTGTGATCACAGGATAAAGCGCGTTGTTCTGGTGGTAGGGCGAACATTGATATTGAAGCGGCGTATAGGACCCGCCCTCCAGTTGCTCGCGCAGCGCCCGGACGATGCGGGATTTGCCGATCCCGGGCTCACCAGCGAGCAGCACCACCTGGCCATCGCCATCCCTGGCCGATGCCCAGCGCTCCAGCAGCAGGCCAATCTCAGGCTCGCGCCCGACCAGCGGGGTCAGCCCAACCGCCGAGCGCGCCTCGAAGCGGTCGATCTCGAGCCCGACCGCGACCGCCCGCCAAGCGAGGATCGGCGCGGCAAAGCCCCTGAGCTCGTGCAAACCAAGATCGGCGAAGCGGAACAGTCCTGCAGTCAGCCGGCGGGTGTCGTCGGCCACGATCACGGTGCCGGGCTCGGCCATCGCTTGTAGCCGGGCCGCCAGATTCGGCGTCTCGCCGACCGCGTCCTGCTGTCGTCTGTCACCCACGCCGATGAGGTCGCCGACGATCACCAGCCCGGTTGCGATCCCGATCCGTATGGCGAGCGGCGCCCCGTCGGGCGCAGCCAGCCGACCCACCGCCTCAGCAATCTCCAAGCCGCTGCGGATCGCCCGCTCAGCATCATCCTCATGCGCCTGTGGATAGCCGAAATAGACCAGCAGGCCGTCGCCCACATAGCGGGCGACATGGCCGTCGAAGCGGGCGATCGCGTCGGCGCAGACGCTCTGGTAGGTCCGGATCACCACCCGGATGTCCTCGGGGTCGAACCGGGTGGAAAGCGCGGTTGATCCGACTAGGTCGACGAACATGACAGTCAGATGCCGTCGCTCAGGCTCAGTATGCCTATGATCGACCGCTGCGGGCGGTGTGACGTCGCCCCCCAGAGCGGCGATGGCAACGAGCAGCCGGCGACGGTGGCCGACTGACGTGACTCCAAGATCCTTGAGATCTTCGACAGTCAGCGCCGGGAGAGTGCCGACGTCGATATCGTTCGCCCGAAACGCGTCCGCATACTGATCGAGGCCGAGGCTTAGCAGCCATGCCGCGACGTCCATCGAACGTCCTCCCAGTCCAGGCGGTCGGTTGCTAATAGCGCAGTTCGACGAACCTGGGCTGCCTAGAGACTTGGGCGATCATCCTGCCACCGGCACCAATCTCAGTATGCTGGCGCTCGGCAGAGTTCGACTGGAAGGGTAAACGTATTTCCAACGCCACACTCTGTCTCGATACGGTGTCGTTATCAGCAACCAGGATCCGAGACGGCTGGCTGAGATTGTCGTTCTCTGTCATGCGTGCCTCCATTCGGAAAACCTCGACCCCAGAACGATGGGCCGGGCCGCCGTGGGATTCCACTTTGTTGGTTACCGGGTTATCGTACGACATCAAAGCGCATTGTGGAAAGCGGCGACAAGAACAGTGCACAGGTGGGCGCCGTCAGGTAGTTGGGGCGGACGGCGGGATGGTTGGATTGGGGCCGACCGTTGGTGCGATCGATCGTGCGGCGTCGGCCATGCCGCACGATTGGGGCTCCCCCATCGAGCCGGATCCGGCCACTCCGGCAACATGATGGTGTCGCAGTCGTCCTCTGCGCGAAGCTCCGGTTTCTGACTGATGCAGCGATTCCGGGCGATAGAGGACGCGGTTCGGAGCGCCTGCCCTCGGCAGGAAGCGAATGCCTAAATCGGCAGAGACCGTATCGCGGCCGCCGTCAGGCCCTCGAAGCCGAGACTTCCGACAGCCGTCGCGGCACTCTGCATCAGCGCCGCATTGGTCGCCGCGGTGCGGCCATCCGGAAGATGTTAACCGGCATGCAATAGGGACCCCGTATACGGGGTCCCTATTGCATGCCGGTAAGGAAGCAAACAAAGAGAAGACAAATAATATAGGCAATAGATAGGAGTGGAAGCTCGGCGACATGGGTCGTCGGGCTTCTTGTCTTTCGGCGCGGGCCCCGGCGGTCCGCTCAGCGCGCGTTGCCCGGCCCGCGCGGCATGGCGGGTCACCCCGGGTGCGGGTCAAGGGCCGGTGCCGGGTCGTCCGCCGCACCCCTGGGCATGCGGCAAGCTCCCCCAAAGAGGGGTAACGACATAGAACGAGCAGAAAACCACGCTAAGGGGACAAACCGGGAAGGCCCCAGCGCTTGCACCTTCAGAACTGCATAAGATCCTCTGGAAGATGCCCACCCCGGTCCCAAAGGTAGCGGCAGAGCCGGCCTCACGGGACACGTCCACCATCTCGCAGCCGGTCCGCTCGGCAAGGTGAGCAACTCGTGCTCCTGCCCGTCACGGGATTAAGGGACCATGACGCGATAGCGATCAGATTGTCCGGTTTGGGAGTGCGTGCGCCGAACCCTTAGGTCGCGCCACCGGAGGCATTCGCGGTCTCTTCCGTGAGCGCTTGTCGGCCGGGGTGATCCGAGCTGGCTCCCGGTTCACGCACAAGCCCAAATATTGAGCACGTTGCGCAGGCTCGATACTGCGTCGGACGGACGTCCGATGATCGGCGGTCCCATGATGGGGCTACGACAAGAGCTGCTCATGGCGACCCGGCAAATCGGACATTCCATGAACTTTCGGTCCAGCAGGGCGGAATTTAAGCGTGCAGCCTATGGATAGCGCAGTTTCCGGTCCGCAATGATTCAGGCAACCTGCTGAGAAGTCGAACGAATTCGCTTAGCGGGTCGCCATGAGCAGCTCTTGTCGTAGTCCCCTCCCCTTCCCTGCTGGCCAGCGCCTCGCCGGCGAGGCCTGGATGCGCGTCCGGGGTCAGCACCAGGGAGGCTTCGGCTCGAGCAGCGCCGCCTTGCGCACCGGCCGGGCACCCTTGGTCCGACGCAGGCCTTTCAGGAAGGCCTGGAATTCGGCATCGACGAGGTCGAGCGGCCGCTTCAGCCGATTGCGGATCGACACGACCGCGGCCCGGCGCAGCAGGATGGTCGACAGTGAGCGGGTCTCGGCCAGCGCCGTGAGATGCAGCACCAGCCAGCGCCCATTGGCTCCATCGCCCGCGGGGTCGATACCGTAGACCAGGCACCATTCACTCCAGGCGCACCAGGCCTTGCCGTAGGCAAGCCGTGTGTCGGCCGAGAGCGACGCTTCGAGCAGCTGGTCCGCTCTTTTGGCCAGGACGCGGATCTCGGCAATCCGGGCCTCGCTCAATCCCGTCGTCGCCGGCGGCGACGGCATGGTTTCGATCGTGGTGGCGTCGGTCATAGCTGTGGGACCGCGTGTAGCTGCGCCGGCACGGCCGCTGTCGCGTTGCGGAAGCCGGTGTCGGCGGCAGCGTTCGCCGGGCGGCAAGCCACCGGTCGACGCCGCGCAGGGGCCGCCACCGTCGGCGTGGTCGCGCGACAACGGCTCGGCAGAGCCGCGATCGTGGCGCATGGCGCCGCTCTCCCCTCGCTCCCTCATGGGTCCGCCGGGGGCAATGGCGCCGACCATACGAC
>NZ_JBYRFX010000338.1:0-4148 GCF_057815775.1 Inquilinus sp. | reverse complement strand
TTCGGGCTGGGCGGGCGGGTCCGAGGGGCCTGTCCGGGGCGGTTGATCCTTCCACAGCGGCAACGAGACGAAGCGCCCCGCGGTTCCAGGGCCTATATGATGCGAGGACCCTGTTCTACTCAGCTCCATATGTGTCGGAAGAAACCGGCCTTCTGGAGCGCGTCGGGGCGTGATATCTGCGGGGCCTTTCCATTTGCTGCGATGGTGGAGGTAGAAGGACCGCGCTCCGATCCCGGCGCAAAGATCGATGACACGCCGCCGCGGGTCCCGGCGTCGTTCGCCAGACCCGCGGCCAGGCCAGTCGGTGAAGAAGGCTCCAGCGGCGCCGTTCACGTGGTTGGCGCCCTTGTGCCAATGGTCCAGCACGAATTCCCGCTCATTGTCGGACAGCTGTTTGTTCTGCAGCAGGGTTCCGCCTCGGCGTGTGCCTTCGCCGGAGCCTTGGTCAACTTCGCCATTTCATATCCCTTCGCGGAAGTGCGCTTCGGTCGCGCATGCGGCCGAAGACGCCAGGCGGCGGGCCGGGCATCAGGAGGGCAGGGGGAACTCGGGCTGGGGCTCCCACCCGGGCCAGGCCCGGGCGGCGCTTGCGCCGGTCTGCAAGCTCCTCTTGGGGCGAAGACTGGGGTGCCTCGATTTCCCCTTGCCGCACCGAAACCGGAACAGGTGTCCAGGCCCGCGCGCGGGCTTGTGGCGCTGCCGGCGCCGTGCGCCGGCCTGGCTCGGCGGCCGAAGGCGGCCGAGCGGATATGAGGGATCCCGGGACGGGTGAGTATAGCGACGGCGGAGCCGGCACCCGGCCCGAGCGCCGTGCGTGGAGGGGCGGAAATAGGCCTCTCTGGGCGGTTGAGGATGCCGACGGCGAAGCCGGAACCCAACCAGTGTGGCCCTGCACCGTTCGCTGCATATGGAATGCGATCGGGATCGTCACCCGGAGGGCCGAGACGCCGTCAGCGGCTCGGTGATGCTTAGCGCCGGTCGCGCTTGCCCAACAGAGCCCGGGTCCGACCTGGTTCGGGGATCGCCCTGGTCCGCCTTCGGTAACCCCTAGCCGGCATCACCGGTGGCGTTTTGCAGAGCGACGGTCAGGTCCCCAGCCTCATATGGCTTAAGAAGGAGGACCGATCTTTCCACGCCGAACTGCAAATGATCGTCTACGCCAGCCAACCCGCTGCAATAGATGACCCGCACGGCCGGGTGGGTGATTCTAGTCTGCTTGGCGACATGCCATCCCGATACGCCGGCGCCAAGATTGATGTCGGTAAACAGCAGATGCAGCTCAGGTGTCGCGATGGCCAGAGAAAGCGCCTCTTCGCCGGTCTGGGCGACAACGACCGTGTAGCCCAGCTCGCGTAGGATCATCTCCGTCGTTGCCCGCAAAATGGGCTCGTCCTCGACAACGAGCACGGTGCGCATAGTCACTTCCTGTCTCTATGATACGTAGGCAACGCGACCGCCACGAGCGCGGTTCCGACAAAGACCATGCTCAATAGGCTTCGCCGGAGATGACATCATCATCGGCGGCGGCGGGGCGGATGTGCTGCAGGGTGGTGCCGGGAACGATCTGGCCGACTACGAAACCTCCGGTGCAGGAGTGACCGTCAGCCTGGCCGCCGGCACCGGCAGCGGCGGCGATGCCCAGGGCGACACGCTGTCTGGCATCGAGGGCATCTTCGGTTCCGCCTTCAACGACGTCCTCACCGGCGATGCCGGGGCAAACACGATCAGCGGCAGCGCTGGCGACGATGTGCTCAGCGGCGGACCCGGCGTCGACCGCCTCTCGGGCGGTGCCGGCAACGACACCATCACCTTCGGCACCTCATCCGCCGGCGTGCAGATCGACCTGATCACAGGCACCGGCCATGGCGGCGACGCCGAGGGCGACCTCTACCTCTCGATCGAGAATGTCGCCGGCTCTGCCTTCGCCGACAAGCTGACCGGCGATGCCGGGGCCAATGTGCTGCTGGGCGGCGCCGGCAATGACGTGCTGCATGGCGGCGCCGGGGCGGACACGCTGGACGGCGGCGACGGCTCCGACTTCGCCAATTATCAGGGCTCCGCGGCGGGCGTGACGATCGACCTGCTGGCCCCCACCGCCTCGTGCGGCGATGCCACGGGCGACGTGCTGACCAATATCGGGAACCTGTATGGCTCGAGCTTCGAGGACCACCTGACCGGCGACAACGGCGCCACATCCTCGGCGGCGAACTCGGCGACGACCTGCTGGTCGGCAATGGCGGCAACGACATCCTCTCGGGCGAGGGAGGCAGCGACCATCTCTTGGGCGGCGACGGCGCCGACCGCATCGTCGGCGGCGACGGTGCCGACGCCATCGATGGCGGCAACGACAATGACTCGATCGATGCCGGCACTGGCAATGATTTGGTCTTCGGTGAGGCCGGCAACGACACCATCTATGGCGGCGACGGCGATGACCAGCTCAGCGGCGGCGACGGCAACGACCTGCTCGTCGGCGGCGCCGGGGCCGATGCCCTGTCCGGCGACGGCGGCGCCAACACCGCCGGCTATGTCGGATCGGCCGCGGGCGTGACGGTCAGCCTGGCGACCGGCACCGGCCATGGCGGCGACGCCGAGGGCGACACCCTGAACGGGATCGAGAACATCTATGGCTCCGACCACAACGACGTGCTGACCGGCAATGCAGTGGCCAACACCCTGTCGGGCGGCGCCGGCGACGACGTGCTCACCGGCGGCGTCGGAGCGGACCTGCTGAAGGGTGGCACGGGCAACGACATCTTCATCTACAACAGCATCGCCGACAGCACGGCGGCGCCGGCCGGCAAAGACGTGATCACCGACTTCACCACCGGCGACAAGATCGACCTGTCGGCGATCGATGGCGACGGCAATGACGCCAATGGCAGCACCGCCTTCAGCTTCGACACCGGCGGCTTCAGCGGCCATGCCGGCGAGGTCCGGATCGTCGATTTCCACAACGGCCTCCAGGGCGTCTATCTCGACACCAACGGCGACAAGACGCCTGATGCGATCATCAACGTGATTTCCGACCACGCCCTGACCGCGAGCGATTTCGTGCTCTGACGGCGCGGCGTCGCCGTTACATGGCGCGGCCGGCCACCACCGGCACCCGTGGCTCGTTCAGCATCGAACCCGGCCCCTGTGATTTCTATGACATCGTTTGAATCTATGTTGGATCGGTGACGCGTCCTTCAGGAGGATGAGTCTATCATCCGACCCGGACGCGATATCGGCCCGGCGGCGACGTGGCCCCGACAACCAGAGTGGAACAGTATCATGGCACTCGGATTCTTCATGGTCCCGCCCGGCTACGCCGGCCCGGTCCCGCCGGGGTACACACTGCTCGTCTACACCAACACCCAGACCACCTACACCGGCAACGACGACGACATCGCCATCGGCAGCGACATCGGGGCGAATTTGTCTCCCGAAGGCGGCTACGACATCCTCGACTACTCCGGCTTCGGCCGGGGTATCAGGATCGATGAGTTCGAGGGGACGGTGCGAGATGCCAACGGCATCATCGCCCGGTCCAACTCCAACCCGGGCCGTGGCTTCGAGGAGTTCCGGGGCACGGCCTTCGACGACGTGATGATCACGAGGGCCAGCGACGCCATGGCGCTGCACGGCAACGGCGGGAACGACACGCTGGTCGGGGGCGCGAATGCCGAGCTGCTGGACGGCGGTGCCGACATCGACACCGCCAGCTACACGAACTCCGCGGTGGCGGTGACGGTCGACCTGCGGCTTTCCGGCGCCCAGGTCTCGGCCGGCGACGCCAATGGCGACACCCTGACCGGGATCGAGAATCTGACCGGGTCGGCCTTCGCAGATTCGCTGCACGGCGATGCCGGCGACAACATCCTCATCGGCGGGGCCGGGGCTGACGTGCTGGTCGGCGGTGCCGGCATCGACACCGCCGACTATTCGGGGTCGCCGGCAGGGGTGACGGTCGACCTGGTGCTCGGCACCGGCCATGGCGGCGACGCCGAGGGCGACACGCTGGCGACGATCGAGAACATCACCGGCTCGGCCTTCGCCGACAAGCTGACCGGCGATGGCAATGCCAATGTGCTGCTGGGCGGCGCCGGGGACGACGTGCTGCATGGCGGCGCCGGGGCCGACACGCTGGACGGAGGCGCCGGCTC
>NZ_JBYRFX010000337.1:0-5012 GCF_057815775.1 Inquilinus sp. | reverse complement strand
ATCACGAGTCGCCACAGGCGGCGCTCTTCCTCGCTCGGTTTTCGGGGTCTGGCCATGCCGGATCAGCGGTCGAGACCCTCGACCGGCCCCTCATATCCGAGACGGCCGCATCCCGGACGCGGCCGGGCCTGGCGGGGTGATACGGCCGTCATATCAGGCTCAGTGGGATTCGCGGGTCTCGACCAGCGCCCAGTTCGGGTCGGTCGCCCGCGTGTTGCGGGAGAAGGTCCAGATGTCGGTGACCTCGACCGTCTGGTCCGCGCTGCCGTCGATCACCGTGCCGTCGGCGTCGCGCAGCACCGTCTGCTGGCGCGAGCCGATGCGGATGGTGACGAAGGCGGTGCGGCCGTCCATGCGGGCGTCGATGATCTCGGCCCGCTCGACCGATTCCACCGTCTCCTCCAACGTGTGGCCGGCGGCCAGGCGCTCGCGGATCGCTTCGCTGAACTCGTCGTACAGCTCGTCCGACAGCAACGGCCGCAGCGTCGCGGTGTCTCCGCGGGCGAAAGCCTCGACGATCATCTTGAAGGCGGCACGGGCGCCGCCGGCGAAGCTGCTCTCGCTGAAGCTGCGGTCGGCGATCTTGATCTGGGTCAGGCCGTTGGCCATCGCGGTGTCGCCGGAGGCGGCCGGGCGCGCGCGGTCCGGCATCGCCACGACATTGTCGGGCGCGCGCGGATCGGCCGGGCGCGGGTCGGGCCGCACCGGCTGCTGGGCGAGCGGATTCGGGCGGCGCTGCTCCGTCCCCGTGCGGCGGCCGAGGACGCTGCGCAGCCGCAGAATCAGGAATCCGGCGATCGCCGCCAGAACCAGGATATCGAGGAAAGAGCCTTCGCCCATCGCTCCCTACATCTGTCGCGCGCCGAGAGGCGCGGAATGCGTCGCTCTGGACCCGGGCGCCGTGCGACACTACCTGTGATGTCGGCCCGTCCGGATAAACTACCCTCGACGGACGGCCTTCCGGGCCTGGATGCGCGGATCAGGAACGACGCCTGCTCCCCCGACAGATAGGCCGCCGACCCCCAAACGGCAAGGGAAACTCATGCCGCTGCTCGCCCTGCTGCTTCTTGTCCCGGTCCTGGCCGAGATCACCGTCTTCATCCTGGTCGGCCGCTGGCTGGGCGTGCTGGTCACCCTGGTGCTGTTCATCGCGATCGGCATCATCGGATCGATGCTGCTGAAACGGCAGGGAATGCTGGCGCTGCGCGAGATGCAGGCTGCCCTGGCGCGGGGCGAACCGCCGGCCGAGCCGGTGGCGCATGCCGCCCTGCTGGTGCTGGCGGCGCTGCTGCTGATCTTCCCGGGATTCCTGAGCGACCTGATGGCCGTGCCGCTGCTGCTGCCCCCCGTGCGCCGGGCGGTGATCCGCTGGCTGGGGTCGCGCGCCAAGCGCCAGGGTGGCTTCACCGTCTGGCCGGGCGGGCCCAGAACGGGAACTAGGCGCCCCCAAGGCCCCGGCGGTCCGGTGATCGATGCCGACTACACCGAGGTGAAGCCCGGCGACCCCAATCCCTCGGCCGACCCTTCACTGCCCCGGATCGAGGAATCGCGCTGGCGCGGCGGCGACGACGTGCCGCCGCGGTCCTGACCGGAACCGGCCTGCCAGCCGACCGGTTGTCGCAGGCAGAGGTTCCGTGCTAGCGAGACGCCGTCTTTTCGGCGGCCCGAGCCCGGTCAAGGGTCCCGCCCGAGTTTCCAGGGAGAGCTTTCATGTCGGACGTCAACCAGCAGCCCGATGCGGGCCAGCCGCTCCAGCCGTCGCTGCAGATCTCGGCGCAATACGTCAAGGACCTGTCCTTCGAGAACCCGAACGCGCCGCGCAGCCTGACCCAGGCCTCGACGCCGCCGCAGGTCACGGTCAATGTCGACGTGCGCACCCAGCAGCTGGCCGACAATGCGTTCGAGGTGGTGCTGCACATCAAGGCCGACGCCAAGACCGGCGATGCCGCCACCTTCCTGTGCGAACTGAGCTATGGCGGCGTTGTCGCCCTGGCCAATGTGACCAAGGAACAGACCGCCCCGCTGCTGCTGATCGAGGCGCCGCGCCTGCTGTTCCCGTTCGCCCGTTCGGTCATCGCCGAGGCGACGCGCAACGGCGGCTTCCCGCCGCTGCTGATCCAGCCGATCGACTTCACCGAGCTGTTCCGCCGCCAGCTGGCCGCCCTGCGCGCCCGCAGCGAAGGCGACGCCCCGGCCCAGCCGCAGCCGACGGTGAACTGAGCTTTCCGCTCTCTCCGTTTCCTGTCATTGCCGGGCTTGACCCGGCAATCCAGACGATGTCGACAGCCTCTGGATGCCCGGGTCAAGCCCGGGCATGACAGTTTCTGGGGATGGGCTCTCCCTACCCTTCCTTCAGCCACATCGGGTCTGACAGGCCCTTGATGAAGATGAGGTGGGCCTCCAGCTCCGCCGCCGTCGGCGCATGCGGGCGGGGCGGCCGGGCCACCCGTTCGATCGTGATCGTGGTCTCGGTGATCCCGATCGAGGTCGAGATGGCGAGGCCGGGTTCGCGCCCGCCGCACATCTCCAGCCAGACTTCGGCCAGCAGCTGGGCGTCGAGCAGTGCGCCGTGCAGCGTGCGGCCGGAATTGTCGATGGCGAAGCGCCGGCACAGCGCATCCAGCGTCGCCTGGGCGCCGGGCCAGCGGCGGCGGGCCAGCGCCAGCGTGTCGGTCGCCCGCACCATCGGGATCGGCGGCAGGCCGAGCCGGCCGAGCTCCATGTTCAGGAAGCTCATGTCGAAATCGGCGTTGTGGATCACCAGCTGCGCATCGCCGATGAAATCCAGGAAATCCCCGGCCACTGCGGCGAAAACCTGCTTGTCCGCCAGGAATTCGTCGGTCAGCCCGTGCACCCGCTGCGCCTCCAGCGGCACCAGCCGTTCCGGGTTGATGTAGACGTGATACTGCGCGCCGGTGGGGACGTGGTTGATCATCTCGACCCCGCCGATCTCGACCAGCCGGTCGCCGCCCAGGGCGTGGAAGCCGGTGGTTTCGGTATCCAGAACGATCTCGCGCATCTCACACCACCTTCATCGAGGGCCGCCAGCGCCGCCCCGGCCGGGCCAGCACCTGCCGCCGCAACGCCCGCAGGGCCAGCCGCGTCGGCCGGCGGCCGAGGCCGGTCGGCACCACACCATCCGCCCGCCGTCTTTTATCACGGTCCGGCATCTGTGCCGCCAGGATGGCGGCGAATTTTTCCGGGGTCATCCCCGGCCGGGCCAGCACCCGCTGGCGCTGCAGCAGCCGTGGTGCGCTGACCACGGCCACGGCGTCGCAGAACCGCTCGCCCCGGGTTTCGAACAGCAGCGGGATGTCGAGGACGACAAGCGCGTCGCCGCGCCGCCCGGCCTGCTGCAGGAAGCGCCGCATCCGGCGGCGTACCAGCGGGTGCAGGATCGCCTCGAGCCGCCGCAGCGCCGCCGGGTTGCCGAACACCTGGGCCCCCAGCGCCCGCCGGTCGACCGCGCCGTCGCGCACCACGCCGGGGAAGGCCGCGTCCACCGCCGGCACCGCCGCCCCGCCGCGGCGCAGCAGGTCGTGCACGGCGGCATCGGCGTCATGCACGGCGACGCCGTCGCGCCGGAACATCGCCGCCGCCGTCGATTTGCCCATGCCGATCGAGCCGGTCAGGCCCAGGATCCGCATCACTGTTGCCCCAGCACCGCCGTCCGCAGCGCGGCATCGACCACCGGCGCCACGCCGAACCAGGCCTCGAAACCCGGCCGCGCCTGGTGCAGCAGCATGCCGACCCCATCGACCACCGGATGGCCGCGGGCCCGCGCCGCGGCCAGCAGCGGCGTTTCCAGCGGGACATAGACGATGTCGGTGACCAGCGCCGCGGCCGGCAGCGCGTCGAGCGGCAGGTCGAGCGCGTCATGGCCCTGCATGCCCTCGGTCGTGGTGTTGACCAGCAGGGCGGCGCCGTCCAGCGCCGCGGCCCGGTCGGCCCAGTCGACCACCGTGATCGGCCCGCCCAGCTCCGCCGCCAGCTTTTCGGCCCGGGCGCGGGTCCGGTTGGCCAGCCGGATTTCCGGCGCGCCGGCATCGGTCAGGGCGACGATGATGGCGCGGGCGGCGCCGCCGGCGCCGATCACCACCGCCGGCCCCTGCCCGGCCGTCCATCCGGGTGCGCCAGCCTGCAGGTTGGCCAGGAAGCCGAAGCCGTCGGTGTTGGTGCCGAACAGGCTGCCATCCGCGCGCACGACGATGGTGTTGACCGCGGCGATGCGCCGGGCCAGCGGGTCGAGCTCATCGACCAGCGCCATCGCCGCCTCCTTGTGCGGCACGGTGACGTTGCAGCCACGGAAGCCCAGCGCGGCCACGCCGCGCAGCGCCGCCGCCAGCCCCTCGGGCGCCACCGCCAGCGGCACATAGGCACCGTCGATGCCGTAGCGCGCCAGCCAATGGCCATGCAGCTGCGGCGAGCGGGAATGCCCGACCGGCCAGCCGATCACCCCGGCCAGGCGGCCCTTTGCGGTCAGAGTCACGACGGCAGAACCCCCTGGTCGCGCAGGAAGCCGAGCAGCGGCAGCAGCGGCAGGCCGAGAATGGTGAAATGGTCGCCCTCGATCCGGGCGAAGAGCTGGGCGCCCCAGCCTTCCAGCTGATAGGCGCCGACCGAGGACTGCACGGCCGGGCCGACCGCGTCGAGATAGGTCTCGAGGAAGAGGTGGCTGAACGACCGCATGGTCAGCCGCGCCGTGTCGGTGGCGTGCCACAGCCGGTCGCCGTTGCGCATCGCCAGCGCGGTCGAAGTCAGGGTGTGGGTGCGGCCGCGCAGCGCCAGCAGCTGGTAGCGCGCCGCATCGCGGTCTGTCGGCTTGTCGTACCAGACGCCGTCGCATTCCAGCATCTGGTCGGCGCCGATCACCAGCGCGCCGGGATGCCGCAGCGACACCCGGCGGGCCTTCATCCCCGCCAGCATCTCGGCGACATCGGCCGGGGACGCGCCTTCTTCCCGCATCGAAGCCTTGACCTCGGCCTCGTCGATCGCGGCCGGGCTGGTGGCCA
>NZ_JBYRFX010000336.1:0-9960 GCF_057815775.1 Inquilinus sp. | reverse complement strand
GGGGCTGGCCGAGGCACTGGCGGGGGCCGATGTCGTCGTCGACCTCGCCAACTCGCCGTCCTTCGAGGAAGGGCCGGCGCTGGAGTTCTTCCAGGCCGCTGGCCGCAATATCACCGCGGCGGAGGTCAAGGCCGGGGTCCGGCACCATGTCGCCCTGTCGGTGGTCGGCACCGAGCGGCTGCTGGACAGCGGCTATTTCCGCGCCAAGCTGGCGCAGGAGCGCCTGATCAAGGCCTCGCCGATCCCCTACACCCTGCTCCGCGCCTGCCAGTTCTTCGAGTTCATCCGCACCATCGCGGACATCTCGAGGGTGGATGGCGCCGTGCGCCTGCCGCACACGCTGTTCCAGCCGATGGCGGCGCAGGACGTCGCGGCCGCGGTGGCCGAGGCGGCGCTGGCCGCGCCGGCGAACGGGATGCGGGAGGTCGGCGGGCCAACCCCGGTCCATCTCGACAGTCTGGTCGCCAAGGTCCTTGCCCACGACAAGGATCCGCGCCGGGTGATCACGGATCCCGAGGCGCCGTATTTCGGCATCAAGGTCGACGACACATCGCTGATGCCTGGGCCAGCCGCCCGTCTCGGCTCCACCACCTTCGATTGGTGGCTCGCCAACGTCCCGGCGCCGAAGAAGCCGTGACCGAGCCAGAAAGGAGTCCGTGATGCTGAAGCAGATCTGCATCGGCGTGGCCGTGCTCATGGGGGTTCTGGCCGAAGCGAACGGCGTGTTCATGCTGGTCTCGCCCGACGGCTGGTACGTCGCGGTGCCTGGCGTGACCACCACCGGCCCGTTCAACCAGCACTTCATCCGCGATATCGGCCTGATCTTCCTGTTCGTCGGCACCGCCTACCTGGTCGGCGCCGCGCAGCCGCGATACCGCATCATCTCCTGGGCCGCGCCCACCCTGTGGCTGGCCGGCCATGCCCTGTTCCACTTCTGGGAGGTTGCCGTCGGCATCTGCGGGCCGTCGGTCATCCTTCGCGATTTTCCGGCCGTCACGCTCCCGGCCATCCTCGGCGCGCTCCTCACCCTCTGGGCGATCGCTGACGCCCGCTCGACCAACCTCGCCTTCAAGGAAAGCTACCGATGACCCCACGCCTGAACATCTTCCAGGTCGCGCCCGAGGGCACCAAGGCCATGATGGCCGTCGGCACCGCCGTCGAGGCCAGCGGCCTCGAGCACAGCCTGATCGAACTGGTCAAGCTGCGCGCGTCGCAGATCAATGGCTGCGCCTTCTGCATCCACATGCACGCCACCGACGCGATGAAGCATGGCGAGAGCGCCATGCGGATCCACCTGCTCAGCGCCTGGCGTGAATCGCCGCTGTTCACGGACCGCGAGCGCGCCGCGCTGGCCTGGACCGAGAGCCTGACCAAGGTCGCCGAGACCGGCGCCCCGGACGCCGATTACGCGCTGCTGAAGGGCCATTTCAGCGACGCCGAGATCGGCAACCTCACCCTGCTGATCGGCACGATCAACCTGTGGAACCGGGTGCAGGTCGGCCTCCGCGCCATCCACAAGGTCGACGCCCCGTCCAAGGCTGCCTGACATCGAAGCTGCGCCGCCGACGGCGCAGCTTCGCTCCCGTTTTCTGTAACAATTCGGGCGTGGCGCGCCTGTCGGACCCTAGACCCCTTCGCGGCGCGGCCGTTTCGCGATAACATTGTGTCCGATCGGGCGCTCCGGCGACCGCAGCCACGCAGGGGAGGGGAGTGGCATGGCGAAGGCCCGGCCGGCCGCGCAGGCAGGGATGCCGATGGCGCCCGCCCTCACCGACATGCTGCGGGTCGTCGAACCGGTCTTGTCGCCGCGCAGAAGGACGTCCCGACCATGTCGTTGATCTCACAGGAGCCGGGACAGCCCCGCCTGCCGGCCGTGCAAAGCGGAGCCCTGCAGCCCGGTCCGCTCGACGACACCGAGGCAGGACTTCGGCAGAACGCCCGGGGCCTGACCCGGCTGAGCCTGATCGGCGGCGCCGTCATCGGCGTGTTCGTCCTGGGATTCGGCGTCTGGGCCGCGTTCACGCCTCTCGCCAGCGCGGCGATCGCGACGGGAGCGGTCAGCCCGGAAGGCAACAAACGCACGATCCAGCACCTCGAAGGCGGCATCATCCGCGAGTTGACGGTGCGCGACGGCGATGCGGTGAAGGCCGGCGACACGCTGCTCGTCCTGGATGCGACGCGGAACAAGGCGACGGTCGACATGGTGCGGATGCAGCGCCTGGCCGCGATTGCCGCGATTGCGCGCCTGGATGCCGAGCAGGGGGGCGCGGCCTCGATCATCTGGCCCGAGACCATCCTGACCGAAGCTCCGGCCAGTCCGGCGGCCTCTGCCCTGGTCAAGGCACAACAGGATCAGTTCGCATCCCGCCGCGAATCGATTCTGAGCCAGAAGGCGGTCCTGAGGCAGCGCATCGGCCAGAGCCGCTCGCAGGTCGTGGGGCTGGAAGGGCAGATCGCGGCTGCGGAAACCCAGCTGGAGCTGATCCAGCAGGAAATCAACGGTGTCGCCCCGCTGGTCGCGAAGGGGTTGGAGCGGCTGCCGCGACTCCTGAAATTGCAGCGCGGCCAGGCACAACTTGCCGGCCAGAAAGCCGCCGACCTTTCGGCCATCGCCAAGGCCGAGCAGACGGTCGACGAAAGCGAGGCGCGGATCCTGGCCCTGGACAGCGACTTCCGCGACAAGGTCTCCGAGGAACGAGCCAAGACGCAGAAGGAGCTGGCCGGGCTCGAGGAGAGGCTGCGCGCCAGCAGCGACATCTTCGTCCGCACCCGCATCGTGGCCCCGCTCGACGGTACGGTCACCGGGCGGAAGTTCCACACCGTCGGCGGTGTCATCTCGCCCGGTGCGCCGATCATGGAGATCGTGCCGGCCAGCGCGAAGCTGGTGCTCGATGTCCAGGTCCAGCCGAACGACATCGATATCGTCCGCGAGGGACAGCCGGCCTGGGTCCGCTTCATCGCCTACAGCCAGCGCAACCTGCCCCGGGTCGAGGGCCGGGTGATCTATGTCGCCGCCAACAGCTCGCAGGATGAAAAGACCGGGCGCGCCTACTTCCTGGGCAAGATCGAGGTCGACCCGGCGACGCTGAAGCAGGTGGCGCCCCATATCACTCTGTCCACCGGCACCCCGGCCGAAGTCTCGATCACCACCGGGACCCGGACCGTGCTCGAATACGCCTTCGATCCGTTCATCCGGACCTTCCTGTAGGAGTCAGTGCGGCGCCGTCACTTGACTGCCGACCCCATCATCGTCCGCACGTAGAAGCGCTGCAGATAGAGAAAGGGGACGGCGGCGATCAGCGTCGCCAGCGTCCCGGCGGAGAAGATGGCGCCCCAGTCGTTGCCTTCCATCGAGAAGAACCGCGCGATCGCGATCGGGATCACCATGTAGTCGGCGGTGCCGGCCACCACCAATGGCCAGAAGAACGAATCCCACTGGTGCACGAACAGCAGCAGACTGGCCGCCGCCACGGTGGGGCCGGACAGCGGCATGGCGATCCGCGCGAAGATGCGGAACCAGCCGGCGCCGTCGACCCGCGCCGCCTCATACAGCTCCTTCGGGATGCTCAGGAAGTACTGGCGGAACAGGAAGATCACGAAGCCGTTCGCCACGTCGGGCAGGATCAGCGCCTGGTAGCTGTCGGTCCAGCCCAACCAGCGGGCGAGGATGTAGAGCGGCAGGATGATCGCCTCGAACGGCATCATGAAGGACGCGATCACCAGGCCGAACAGCAGGCTGCGGCCGCGGAATCGGAAGACGGCGAAGGCGAAGCCGGCCAGGGCGTTGACGAAGATGCCCAGCACGACCGTCGATGTCGTGACGAACAACGAATTGCCGATGGCGCGCGGGAAGTCGCCGGCCATGATCCGGTTGTAGTTCTCCAGCGTCCATCGCGTCGGGATCAGCGATTGCAGCGAGAAGCGCGTGGCGAAGCGGAAGATCTCCTCCGGCGGCCGCAGCGAGGTCACGATCATCCACAGCAGCGGCGCCAGCAGAACGAGGGCGATGATCGAGAGCGACGCGTAGCGCAACCCCTCCGCGATCCGGATGCGGGTCCGTGCCTGTCCCGGTGTCATGCGGCTCACTCCTGGCCCGATGGGCGGAACACGCGGAATTCCAGCGCCGCGACAACGCCGATCAGGGCCAGGATGATGGTCGAGATCGCCAGCCCGCGGCCGTGGTCGACCAGGACGAAGGAGCTCTGATACGCCTGGAACATCAGGAAGCTGGTGGCGCCGTTCGGCCCGCCGCCGGTGATCAGGTAGACCGGCGCGAAGAACAGGAAGTTGGCGGTGGTGTCCGCCACGAACACGAACAGCAGCGGGCGCTTCATCAGCGGCAGGGTGATCGCGACGAAACGCCGGAACCCGGTCGCCCCGTCGATCGCCGCAGCCTCGTAGATGTCGGCCGGAATGGCCACCAGGCCGGCCAGCAGGAAGATCATCCAGTAGCCGACGCTCTTCCACGTCGCCAGCATGATCAGGCTCCACAGCGCCTGGCCCTCCGACCGGAAGAACATCTGCCGGTCCAGCCCCAGCGCCGCGAGCATGCCGTTGACGAGCCCGAGCGAGGGGTCGAGCAGGATGCTCCACAGCACCGACGCCAGGGTCAGCGAGATGCACATCGGCAGGAACAGCGCGACCCGGAACATCCGGCTGGCCCGGCTGGGTTTCAGCACCAGCAGCGCCAGGATGAAGGCGCAGCCGATCTGGATCGGGTTGACCAGCAGGTTGAACAGCCCGGTCCGCAGCACGCCGTGCCAGAACTCCGCATCCGCGAACAGGCTGGCGTAGTTGCCGAAGCCGACGAACAGCGGCTCGCCGCGCAGGGATTCCCCGAACAGGGATCCGACGATGGCGATCACGACCGGGATGCCGCGGAACAGCAGAAGCCCCGAAAGCGCGAGAAACAGGAAGCCGGCCACGGTGGGCCAGGAGGCTCGGAGCATCAGCAATATCCTGGTGGAAGGGGAGGGTCGTGCGGTCGTTCCAGCGTGAGCTGACCTAAAATCATCTGCCCTAGCCGCGGTACTTCGCCAGCGACCGGTCGATCTTGCCGGCCGCGGCCTGCAGCACCTGGTCGACCGCAGCACCGCCCTGGATGTCGCGGACCGCCAGCTTCAGCGTGTCCTCGTATTCGGCGTATCCCGGCGTCTGCGGCCGGATCTCGGCGGTGTTGTCCAGCTCGTACCGGACGATCTTCCAGCCCTCCGCGGTGAATGGCGCCACGGTCGGGTCCCACAGGCTCTTCAACACGGGCGGGAAGGGGCGGACCTCGAACCAGGTCTTCATCACCGGCGGCGACATCATGGCGCCCAGGAAGGCCAGGGCCCCGTCCATGTTCCGCGACTTGGCGTTGACCCCGACATGCCAGGACCCGGTCGGCGTCACCGGCTTGCCGCCCTGGAAATAGGGATGCGGGGCCACGCCCCAGCGCACCGACGGGAATTTCTGGCGCAGATTGTCCATGACATAGGTGCCGGCCACCATGAAGGCCAGGTTGCCGGCGCCGAACAGCTCCTGCACCAGCGGGCCGTCATACAGGCCGGGCGGGCTCAGCTTCCAGTCCTGGAACAGGCGCTGGTAGAAGCCGAAGGCCTCGATCGCCTCGGCGGAATCGATGTAGCCGGTGACCTGCAGGCCGTCGGCCGACACGGTGCGCGCGCCCAGCGACTGCATCAGCGGGAACAGCTGGTACGGCCGGTCCGCCTGCTCGAACGAAAAGCCCCACACGCCGCTGGCCGGGTCCGACACGCGCTGTGCCGCATCCGTCAGCTGCTGCCAGGTCCAGCGCTGGCCGACATCCGCCGGCGGTGCCTCGACCCCGCGCTTCTCCAGCAGGTCGAGATTGTAGAACAGCAGCTGCGAGCTGGTGGCGAAGGGCGCGGTGTAGAGCTTGTCCTCGAAGGTGGCCTGCTTGACCGCGGCCGGGGCGAATTTGCCGGGGTCGATGACATCCGAGAGGTCGCGGATATGGCCGCGCACGGCATAGGAGGCGGTCAGCGGCCCGTCGACCATGAAGACATCGGGGCTGCCGTTGCGCGGTGCCAGCCGGACCTCCAGCGCCTGGAAGTACTGGGACACCGGAATGGTCTCGACCGTCACGTCGATCTCCGGCACCAGGGCCTTCACGGCATCGAGGACCGGAACGACCTGGCGGTCGCCCCAGCCCACCCAGGCCACCCGCAGCGCACCCGAAGCTGCCTGTGCCGGCCTGGCCGGGCCGAAGCCGGCGGCGGCGCCCAAGGCCAGGCTGCCCAGCAGAAAATTCCGGCGAGACCCCGAATGCATCGCGCGTTCCTCCCTCAGATGTCGTTTTTTAGATGTCGGTTTTTTCGACGGCCCGTCGCCGCCGTTGCGGCTGCGGCTTGGCCCGTTCGGCCTGCTCCTGCCGCCGGATCTGGTCGACGATCGTGGCGCCGATGGCCCGCACATGCTGTTCCACGATCCGGCTGGCGGCGTCGGCATCGCGGCGTCGGCAGGCCTCGAGGATCTGGCGATGGTCGTCCTGCGACCGGTCCATCTGCCCCGGCGACCCCCAGGTCATGATGAGGTAGCGGCCGAGATTGACCCGGGCCTGTTCCACCGCGCGCAGGAAATAGGGGGCGTCGGCCCGGCGATAGAGGCTGCGGTGGAATTCGGCGTTCAGCCGGGTGACCTCCGGTGTGTCAGGCGCGACGTCGATGGCGTTCACCAGCGCCTCGGCATAGGCGAGGTCTTCCTCCGTCAGCCGGGGCACCGCCCGCCCGGTCAGATGCGCCTCAAGCAGGGCCCGGAACTCCGTCAGCTCGACGGCCTCCGCCTCGCTCAGGACGGCGACGGTCATGCCCCGGTTGTGCGCCGCCACGACCAGCCCTTCGGATTCCAGCTGGCGCAGCGCCTCGCGCACCGGGATGTGGCTGACGCCGAGTTCCGCGGCGATCTGGTCCTGCCGGATCGGCGCACCGGGCGCCAGGCGGCCGCTGCCGATCGACAGCTTCAGGGAATCGATCACCAAGCTTGCCGCGGCCTTGAGCGGGCTTTCCACCACGATTCCTCCCGACTCTCGCCAGCACATCTCTAAACAGCCTCTTAACGTAAAATCCTATAGGATATAGAATCAAGTGCCAGAGCGACGTATTCTCAATTTTTCGACTCTGCAGGCTTAGGGAGGGCCAGGCACGGAATGGGTGGGATCCGCCGATGAAGTTCGTGATCGACTGCGACACGGGCCATGACGACGCCGTTGCCATCCTGCTGGCAGCCCGGCATCTCGACCTGATTGAGATCACCACGGTGTTCGGCACCGCCTCGGTCGAGGACACGACGCGCAACACGCTGCGGGTCCTGGCGCTGGCCGAGCTGTTCATCCCGGTGACGGCGGGCTGTGCCGGCCCCCTGATCGGCGAGCGGCCGGGCGTCTCCACCCATGGCCGGACCGGGCTCGACGGCGCCGACCTGCCCGAACCCGCCTTCACCCCCACCGGCCATCACGCGGTCGATGTGCTGGTCGAAAGCGCCCGCCGCCATCGCGAGGAGCTGACGATCATCGCCACGGCGCCGCTGACCAACCTCGCGATCGCCATCCGCAAGGAACCCCGGATGCGGTCCTGGGTGCGGGAGATCTCGATCATGGGCGGCAGTGCTGGCACCGGCAACCGGACGGCCGCGGCGGAGGCGAATTTCGCGTCGGATCCCGAGGCGGCGTCGATCGTCCTGTCCTCCGGCATCCCGTGCCGCCTGGCCGGCTATGACCTCACCCGGAGCTTCGGATTCTCCTCCGGCGACATCGACGAATTGGCGGCGTCCGGCCGGCGCACCGCCGGGGCCGTCGCCAGCTTGCAGGGCTTCTACCTCGAACGGCAGCGCGAACGGTTCGGGCTGTCGCATGCGCCGGTGCATGATTGCTGCGCCGTCCTGCCCTTCGTCGCGCCGTCGCTGCTGCAGTCGGAGACGACGGCGGTGCGGGTCGAACTGTCCGGGCAATTCACCCGCGGGATGAGCGTGTTCGATCGGCGGGGCAGTGCGCGGCCGGACGGCATCGAGGTCACCCTTGCCACCGATATCGACCGGCCCGCGACCATCGCCGCGGTGAAGCAGGCCGTGCTGGCCTACCCCTGACCGCGGCGCCGTCCGCCGTCAGGCCGCGGCGTGGTCGAAAGCAATGATCTCGCGGAACGCCAATTGATTGAGGATCTCGACCTTGCCGCTGTCATTCGCCCGCTCCACCGCCAGCGCTTCTTCCAGCAGGGCGATGGTGTTGTTGCGGGCCGCCCGCGCCAGGTCGGCCGGAAACGGCTCGCCTTGCAGCCGCTCAATGAAGCCGTCGAGCGCCGCGACCAGCAGCTGGCGGGTCGCGGCCTCCATGCCCGGCGCCTGCCGGCCCTCGATGCACAAGGCCCGGAGCGTGGTGTAGGTGCCGATGCCGTCGCTTTGACCGCGGAACCAGATCAGAAGGTCGTTCATCTCGCGCTCTCCCCTCATGTAATGATTGGCGGAGTTAATCGATGATCCATAAATGATGTCAAGAAATAATCTCGATTTATAGTATGATATGCTGAATGATCCAATATATCATTGGATAATTTATTGCTGCCTGGGTCACTGTATTCATGAATATCGAGTTAAATTCGATCGATATTGCCGCCGCTGAGTGACTGATATCAGCGAGACGCTTCGACCATGGCGGCGTGCATGATCGCCACCCCGGCCAGGAAATCGGCCATCTCCATCGCCTCATGCGGGTTGTGCGATCCGTTCTGGTTGCGCACGAAGATCATGCCGCTGGGCACGCCGGCCGCGGCGAACACCGCCGCGTCATGGCCGGCCCCGCTCGCGATCGGCTCGTCCGGCAGGCCCAGCGCGCGGGCCGCGGCCCGCAGCCGTTCGACCCAGGCCGGCGCCATCGCCGCCGGGGCGGAGTCCTGCCGCGCATCCAGCCGGAACTCGACGCCGCATTCCTTGCCGACCAGCGCGCATTCGGTCAGGAACAGATTGTAGAAGGATTGCAGCGTGTCCCGGCTCTGGCTGCGCGCCTCGAAGCTGAAATGGACATTGCCGGGGATGCGGGCGATCGCGTGTTCGGCCGCGTCCGTGCCGAGAACACCCGTCGTCACCACCAGGTCGTGATCGCGCTCCAGCAGCGCCCGCCAGTGCCGGTCGAGATGGGTGATCAGCTTCGCCGTCGCCACCACCGCGTCATGCCGCAGCCAGCGCGGCACGGCGCCGGAATGGCCGGCCTCGCCGACGCATTCGACGGCGCGGTGGCGGACATTGCCGCGTATGCCGGTGACGATGCCGACGGGCAAGCCCTGCGCCACCAGCACCGGCCCCTGCTCGATATGCAGCTCCAGCCACCCGGCCACGCGGGCCGGGTCCAGCAGCGCTTCGCCCCGTTCGATCCGGTCGACCGCGGCGCCGACATCGCGCATGTGGTCGCGCAGCGGCCGGCCGGACACGGCGTGGCGCGCCGCCAGATCCGCCGGTGTCAGGCATCCGAACAGTGCTTTAGATCCCAGATAGGGCTTGCCGAACCAGGCGCTCTCCTCACCCCGGAAGGCATACAGCTTGATCGTCCGGCGCGGCACGAAGCCGCCGGCCGCCATGCCGGCCAGCACTGCCAGGCCGGCGACGACGCCCGCCCCGCCGTCGAAATTGCCGCCGCGCGGCACCGAATCCAGATGCGAGCCGCAGGCCAGGAACGGCAGGTCCGGGTCCGTCCCCGGCAGGGTGACCACGAGATTGGCGCCGGCATCGCGTTCCGTCCGCAGGCCGAGCGCCCGCGCCTTGGCGTCGACGATGTCGAGCGCCACGGATTCGCCCGGGCCGTAGCTGTCCCGGGTGATGCCAATACCGTCGCTGGTGGCGGCGCGCAGGGCGGCGAACAACTCCTCGGCCAACCGGGCATGGCGGTCCGACGCGACGGTCCGGGGGCTTGAGGCCAAGAGGGTGTCGGGAGGGATCATTGCGCCGGTGCCACCC
>NZ_JBYRFX010000335.1:0-1757 GCF_057815775.1 Inquilinus sp. | reverse complement strand
CAAGATCTATTCTACGCTTGTCTTGTTGCCCGATTGCGACCATGAGATTTGTCGCGTTGCGGGCAGTGGCCCCTTGCTGAGCAGCCCGGCCCTAGCGGCCCAGCTTCATGAGGTCGCTTTCGCGCGGCACCAGCTCCAGCGGCCACAGCGCCTGGACCACGCCGCCGCCATAGGCCTCGGCATGGTCGGGCATGGTCGCCAGCAGCGCCTCGGCCAGCCGCACCCCGAGATCGTGCAGCGACAGCCGGAAGCAAGTCAGGGCCGGTGACAGGAAGCGGCTGGCCGGTCTGTCGATCATCCCGCCGATGATAGCGATGTCCCGGCCCGGCCGGATCCCCGCCTCGTTCAGCCGGCGGTAGACGCCGACCGCCATCCGCTCATTGCCCAGCAGCAGCGCGGTCGGCAGGGCGCCGCGCCCGATCAGCACCTCGGCCAAGCGATAGCCGCCGGCCTCGGTCATCTCCTCGGACTGCTCCAGCGCCGGGTCGAAATCGATGCCATGCCGAGCCAGGGCACGGCGATAGCCTTCGAGCAGGACGTGGCCGTGCATCAGGTCGTGTGCGGCATTGCCGAGCGCGATGCGGCGGTGGCCGAACCCGGCCAGCCGGTCGACCGCGACATCCGCCGCCTGTTCGAAATCGAGGTCGAGCCAGGCATGGTCGCCGCCGGACTGGCTGCGGCCCAGCGCGGCAAAAGGGAAACCGCGCTGGATCAGATAGTCGAGCCGCGAGTCGACCCGCCGGGTCCAGGGGATCAGGATGCCGTCGGCCAGGCGGCGTTCGACCACCCGGCGCAGCTGCGCCTCATGGTCGCCGTCCGGCCTGTTCAGCAGCACGATCAGGTCCAGCCCGTGCCGGGCCAGCACCTCCTGCACCCCGTCGAACAGACCGATGAAGAACGGCTCGCCATACAGTTCGGCGCCACTGTAGGTCTGCAGCATGAAGGCGATCGCATTGGTCGCCCCCTGGCGCAGGCTGCGGCCGGACTGGTTCGGCGAATAGCCGAGCTCCGCCGCCGCCGCCAGCACCCGGCGCCGCGTCTCCGGGTTCACGTCGCCGCGACCGTTGAGGGCGCGGGAGACGGTCCCGATCGAAATGTTCAGGTGCTTCGCAAGCTCGCGGATCCCCAAGCGATTCTCTCCCTCCGGCGGCGACAGAGTGCAACCGAACCACCGGGCCACGCCACAAGCCGATTGACAGCCCGAATTGTCCGACATCAATATCACAACGTCTATCGTAAACGTTTACGGCGACACAATCATACGTTCGGCCGAGAAATAGTGGCCGAGACCAGGGGAGCGAAACCAAGTGCGAGTCATCCTCGTCGGATGCGGCGCCATGAGCCGCGCCTGGTTCAGCGCGGCGGCCGAAATCGACGGTCTCGAGATCGTCGGCCTGGTCGACCTGGACCTGGATCGGGCGCGGTCCCGCGCTGCGGAATTCGGGCTGACCCATGCAGAGGTCGGCACCGACCTGCCCGCCCTGCTCGACCGGCTGAAGCCCGATCTGCTGTTCGACGTGGTGGTGCCCGGCGCCCGCCGCGACGTGGCTCTGGCCGGCTTCACCCATGGCTGCCACGTGCTGAGCGAGAAGCCGATGGCCGACAGCATGGCGGCAGCGCGCGACATGGCGGCGGCGGCGAAGGCGGCCGGCCGGGTGCATGCGATCATCCAGAACCGCCGCTACCTCGCCGGCATCCGGCGGATCCGCCGGCTGGTCGAAAGCGGCGCGATCGGCACCCTGACCGGCGTGCATTGC
>NZ_JBYRFX010000334.1:0-5644 GCF_057815775.1 Inquilinus sp. | reverse complement strand
ACCACGTAGCGGCCGTCATCGGTGACCAGCGGCAGGCTGGAGATGTTGTTGCCCTGCGTCCCGCCGGTGGCGGTCGAGACCAGGGTGGTGGTGCCGGTCACCGTGTCGCGCACGAACACATCGGCGACACCGTTGCCATCGCCGCCGACCAGGTTGGTCGAGGTGCTCTGGTACACGACATAACGGCCATCGCCGGACATCGTGGCGTTCATCGCGATGTTGTTGGCGCTGTTGCCGCTGCTGTCGACGGAGATGCGGGTGAGCGAACTGGCATTGACGGTCATACTGGAAAACCTCCCCATCGAATCTGCTGGCGACGGCCACCCATGTCGGGAAAACCCCACCGAGAAAATCAGAATGAAAACAGATTTATATGAATAAAATTTAGACGAATTGTAGACGAGCATTCATATTCGGCCCCCCGTGTTCTACACGCTCGGGCCAATCGCGGCAATCCTCCAGCACTTGCCTCAAACCCACCGCATCGGTGACGGGCCGCCGAAGTCACCGCACCAGGATGGCCCGGAAGTCGTTGACGTTGGTCAGGGTCGGACCGGTCACGACCAGGCGGCCGACAGCGGCGAAATAGCTGTAGGCGTCGTTGCCGGCCAGGAAGCTGTCGGCCGACAGGCCCTGGTCGCGCCCGGCGGCGAGCGTGCCAGCATCGATCCAGGCCCCGGCATTGTCCTCCGACCCGTCGATTCCATCGGTATCGCAGGCGATGGCGGCGATACCAGGGTGGCCCTGCAGCTGGACCGCGAGTGCCAGCAGGAATTCGGCATTGCGTCCGCCGCGGCCCTGGCCCCGCACCGTCACCGTGGTCTCACCGCCCGACAGCAGCACGCAGGGCCGTGCCGCCGGCTGGTCGTGCCGCGCCGCCTGTTCGGCGATGCCGGCCATGACCCGGCCGACCTCGCGCGCCTCGCCCTCCAGCGCATCGCCCAGGATCAGGGGCGTCAGGCCGAACTCCCGCGCCTTGGCCGCCGCCGCCTCCAGCGCCATCTGCGGCGTGGCAAGCATGTGCAGCACTTGCCCGGCCGGCAGTTCGGCCGGGGCAGCATTGGCCCGGATCGCCGCCTCCACCCCGGCCGACACCGGGATGTCGTAGCGGCGCAGGATCGCCAGCGCCGTTTCCGGATCGGCGCCGCCGCCGACGGTGGGGCCCGAGCCGATGGTGCCGGGATCGTCGCCGGGCACGTCGGAGATGAGGTAGGTGACCAGCCGTGCCGGAGCAGCAGCGGCGGCGAGGCGCCCGCCCTTGATCGCGGACAGCGCCTTGCGCACCGCGTTCATCTCCTGGATCGGCGCGCCGGAGCGCAGCAGCGCCTTGTTGATCGCCTGCTTGTCGGCCAGGGTCAGCCCCTCGGCCGGCAGCGACAGCAGCGCCGAGGCGCCGCCGGAAATCAGGCAGACGACGAGATCATCGGGCCCGGCCGTGTGGGCGAGGTCGAGGATGCGCTGCGCCGCGGCAGCACCGGCGGCGTCGGGCACCGGGTGGGAGGCCTCGACCACCTCGATCCGGTCGGTCGGCGTACCGTGGCCGTAGCGGGTGACCACTAGGCCTTCGCAGGGATGCGGCCACAGCGTCTCGAACGCCCGCGCCATCCGCGCAGCCCCCTTGCCGGCGCCGAGCACGATGGTCCGGCCCTTCGGCGCCTCCGGCAGCAGGCGGGCCATCCCGGTCTCGGGATAGGCGACGTCGAGCGCCGCCTGGAACAGGGCCTCGAGGATGGCGCGATCGGACGCAGACATGGACACTCTTTCCCTACGACATCGGCCGGTGATCGGCCCGGCCATCGAAGGCGAGGACAGGCCAGGGTTCAAGCCCGAACTGGATGGAAGCTGTTCCATCCTGCGAGAAAAATGTGGGCAACCATATTCGGCGCCGGGCTGTCAGCCGTCCCCCACACTGTCATGCCCGGACTTGATCCGGGCATCCAGGACTGTCGACATCCTCTGGATTGCCGGGTCAAGTCCGGCAATGACAGGAAAGAAGGGTGCTCGGCCCACTACAACCCTATGCGGCCGGCCTCGAACGGCAGCGCGACCGCGGGACCGCCGGCGACGCGAAGCACGAGCCCGCCGCCACCGAGGCCGATGGACTCGACCCGGTCCCAGCCCGGCTCGGCCGGGATCGCACCGAAGGCATAGGTGATCTCGACCCGGCCTTCAGGCTGCAGCGCGATCGCCGTCGGGTAGCCCTCCGCGGTCAGCGGGTTCGGCGCGGTCGAGGCGCGATGGCCGAGATGCAGCCAGGTGCAGCCCTCCTCGATGCCGAGGACATGGTGGTGCCGGCTGGAGAAGGGCGGGTAGTCGCGGCCGCCATTGCTCATCCACAGCAGCGTGTGCGGCAGGCGGCGCGGATCCTTCAGGCCAAAGAACAGGAAGCCGTCCTGCGCCGCCAGCGCCGCGGACCAGCCCAGTGCCGTGCCGGGGGCCTCGGCCAGCAGCACGATGTCCTCATGCCGCTCGGCGAAGGGATAGTGCGAGGCGTCGATCGTACGGCCATCGGCGAGGCGCAGGGCGCCGAGCCCGGCAATGCGCTGGGGATAGGCCAGGATCGACCGGCCGCGCGCCGGGTCCGGCTCCATCGGCGTCGGCGGAGTGATGCCGAAGGCCTTGTCGGAGAAGCTGAGGGCGGCGCCGCCCGGCGCCCGGATCATGGCGTGGTGCGCCATCGGCAGCGCCCCGCTGCCGCCCTCGAACACATGGCGCTGATAGACGATCGGCTGGCCGCGGTGCAGCGTCACCGTCTTGCGCACGGTGGCGCCGAACACCTTCTGCTGCAGGGTGAAGCGCGCGGTGACGCCGGCCGCATCCTCGTCGATGCCGTCGAGATCCCACTGCCCATTGGCGGTCCAGCCATGGCCCGGCGCGCCGTCCAGGTCGCTGTCGGCGAAGGGGGCGCAGAAGAAGTCGCCGGCCAGGTTGCGCAGGCCCACCGGCACGTCGTCGGGCAGCACCTCGCCGCTGTCGACCCAGGGCGCGCGGTGCAGCGGCCGGATCTCCCGCCCGTTCCAGCGGATCGCCACATCGTGCAACTGCCCACCCGCCGGGTTGAACTGCACCCGCACGGCATCGACCGCGAATTCGATCATCGTCCCGTCACTTCCCTATCGGCACCCGGCAACCCGTATCGTTTGGTAGCATCAACCCCGGGCGCAGGCGAGCGGTGTAAACGTCATCATTTTATCGCCCATGACAGCCTGCCCTTGCCCTGGCAGCGGGTTCCGGGTTTCATGATTTTTCAGGATATCACTGGCATTTTCATGGCCGATCGCCCGAAGGCACCTGTTGTGAACGTTTTCCCGATGCGCCGGCCGACGATCCGCGACGTGGCGGCGCGGGCTGCGGTGTCGATCGGCACGGTGTCGCGCGTCGCCGGCGGCAGCGCCCGGGTGGCCGAAGCGACGCGGGCGCGGGTGCTGGCGGCGATGGCCGAGACCGGCTACCAGCCCAACGCCGCCGCCCGCACCATGCGCACCAGCCGCACCCGCACGATCGGTTTCCTGATCCCCGACATGGCCAACCAGGTGTTCTCCCGCGTCGCGATCGGGGCGGAGCCGGTGCTGTCCGACGCCGGCTACATGCTGTTCGCCTTCTCCTCCAACCGCTCGCCGGTCCGCGAGCTCGCCTTCCTCGAGGCGGCGCAGCAGCGTCAGATGGACGGGCTGATCGTCACCCTGGCGGACGAGACCCATGGGCCGGTGATCGAAAAGCTGGGCCGGATTGGCGTGCCGCTGGTGATCCTGGACCGCGACGTGACCGTGGCCGCCGACGTGGTCTACAGCGACCATGCCCGGCCGATCGAGACCCTGGTGCGGCAGATGGCGGCGCAGGGCCACAAGCGGATCGCGCTGATCACCGCTTCGGAGAAGATCCGCCCCGGCCGGGCCCGGGCCGACGCCTTCCGCAAGGCCATCGCCGCCGCCGGCCTGACGGCCGACGAGGGGCTGATCCGGTCGCGGGCCCAGACCGCCGAGTACGGTGCCTCGGAGGCGCATGACCTGCTGACCGGGCCGAAGCCGCCGACCGCGCTGATCGCTGGCGGCAACGAGATCTTCCAGGGCGTGCTGCGCGCGATCAGGCTGCTCGGCCTGGCCATTCCCGGCGACCTGTCGCTGGCCGGCGCCGACGACCGGGTGCTGGCCGAACTGGTCGACCCGCCGATCACGGTGATCGACCGCGACATGGCGGAGGTCGGCGCCACCGCCGCCCGGCTGCTGCTGGAGCGGCTGGCCGGCCTCGACGTCCCGCCGCGCCGGGTGCTGCTGGGCAGCAGCGTGGTGCTGCACGGCTCGATCGGCCGGCCGAAGGGAAAGCGGTAGGCGCCCATTCCCCCTCTCTCCTGTCATGCCCGGGCTTGACCCGGGCATCCAGAGACTGTCGAGACCCTCTGGATTGCCGGATCAAGTCCGGCAATGACAGACAAGAGGAACGGAACTGACCGTACCCAGCAGACCGCTCAGAAGTTGAACTGGCCGATGTTGGTCTTGTCGAAGGTGGTCGGCTGGGCCTGGGTCAGGATCTGGTTGTTGTCGCCGATCTTGATCGTGCCGAGCTTCGGCACCTCGAAGCTGCCGCCCGCCTTCAGCTCGATCTTGCCGCCCACGACGCCGACCGCGAGATGCGAGGCCAGCCAGCCTTCATTGTACGGGCTCCACAGCTGGAACGCCGTGACCGTGCCGTTCTCGACGAAGCGGCGCATCTGGTTCGGGGTGCCGAGGCCGGTGACATGGACCTTGGCGGCCTTGCCCGCCGTCTCGACCACCTGGGCCGCGGCGGCAACACCGACCGTGGTCGGCGAGATGATGCCGGCGAGGTTGGGGTAGTTGGCCAGCAGGGCCTCGGTCTCGGTGGTGCTCTTCTGCGGGTCGTCATCGCCATAGGCGGTGGTGACCAGCTTCATGTCCTTGTATTTGGCGTTGGTCTCCAGCGCCTTCTTCATGTCGGCGATCCAGACATTCTGGTCCGGCGCGTCTGTCGTGGCGGACAGGATCGCGACCTCGCCCTTATAGCCGATCATCGAGCCCATCAGCTCGACCTGGGCGCTGCCGGTCTGGGTGAAGTCGACCGGCAGGATGGCGGCGTCGCGATGCGCCTCGTTGCCCGGCACGTCGGAGTTGACGACGATGATCTTGACCCCGCGCGACCGCGCCCGGTCGAAGATCTGGTTCAGCGCATCCGGGCTGTTCGGCGAGATCGCGATGACGTTGACGCCGCGCTGGATCTGAGCGGTGACGAACGGGATCTGCGAGGTCGCCTCGGGCGTTGCCGGGGCCACGGTGGTGAATTCGCAGCCCAGCTCCTTGCAGCCGTCTTCGAAGCCCTTGATGATGCTGTCGAAATAGGGGTTTCCGGTGTTCTTCGGGATATCAACGATCTTTACCGGATCGGCCGCCAGGGCGGTGCCGGCGACCACGCTGGCGTCGACGGCCAGGACGGTGAGCAATGTCTTCCGGGGCATGGTGTTCCTCCTTGTTTTAGCGATTTGGGTTTTGACGGTTCGTTGTGGGGTCAGCGCCGCCGGGTCGCGTAGATCGCGTTGGAGGCGATGATCGACAGGATCAGGAGCAGGCCGAGCACGGTCAGCTGCGCCTCGATCGCGATGTTGGCCACGGTCATGCCGGTCTGGATGATCACC
>NZ_JBYRFX010000333.1:0-4609 GCF_057815775.1 Inquilinus sp. | reverse complement strand
CATGCGGAAGGATTCGGCGCCGAGGCCGAGATGGTCGCTGGCGGACATGGTGTAGATGCCGGTGACGCCGACATGGCCGCTGGTCTGCTCGATCGCGTCGCGGATCTTCGCCGGCTCGGCCGAATCCGCCCGCCGGATCGCATCCGCCAGCAGCTCGATGCCGTCGAAGGCATAGCCGCCGAAGGTGGAGACCGACTGGCCGGTGGCCGCCTCATAGGCCGTCTTGTACTTGGTCACGACAGCCTTCTGCGGGTCGGTGTCGCCCAGCTTGCCGGCGATCAGCAGCGCCGGGGCGGGCAGGCGCACGCCCTCCGCCGCGGGGCCGGCGAGCTCGATGAAGCTCTTCGAGGCGACACCGTGCGACTGGTACAGCGGCCACTGGAGGCCCAGTTGGGCGTAATTGCGCGTCACGATCGCCGGGCCCTGGCCGAAGCCGGGATTGAGCACGGCCTGGACGCCCTCGGTATTCTTGATCTTGTTAAGCTGCGGCGTCATGTCGGCATCGGCCGGCCCGTAGCTTTCGTCGACCATCGCGCTGATGCCGAAATCGGCCATGACAGCCAGGCACTGGCCGCGCATCGACTTGCCGAAGCCGTCGGTGCCGGAGATCAGGGCGATCTTGGCGATGCCCCGCGCCTTCATGTCCTGGAAGATCTTCTGGCAGGCGGTCTTGTCAGTGTGCGGCGTCTTGAACACGAATTCCCGCACCGGATCGATGATCTCGATGCCGCCGGCCAGCGAGATGAAGGGGATACCGGCATCCTCGAACACCGGGATCATCGCCATGGTGGTGCCGGTGGCCGTGCCGCCGACCATGGCCACGACTTGGTCGTCCTCGACCAGGCGGGTGGCGAAGGTGCGCGCCTTGCTGGCGTCGCCGCCATCGTCGTAGAGCACCAGCTCCACCGGCCGGCCGAGCAGGCCGCCCTCCTGGTTGAGCGTCTCGACATAGAGCTTGAGCGTCCGCGCCTCCGGGTCGCCCAGGAAGGCGGCGGGGCCGGTGGCAGACAGGACGGCCCCGATCTTCAGCGGCTCGGCGGCCCTGGTGGCGGTGCCGGGAAGGATGGCCGCGGCCATCGCGGCGACGAGGGCTGCCGCGCGCAGCAGCGGTCCTGGAGCGAAGTGCGTTCCCATGTGATCTCCCCCCGAAGGCTTGGCTCTTGGCTGGCGGTTGGCTCCGCTTCCTGATGGGCCGTCCGCCTTGCGGGAAGAGGGATGGCCAAGTCAGCCTATGATTGACCGGTCGATTGGTCAATTCAAGAAATGCGATGGTCGGCATCGCCGTTGCGGCGGCAGACGCCATGGGAGTGAACGGTTGCGGCCGTAACAACTTCGCCACGGCCCGACGTCAATCCGTAACGCCCGGCGGAAATCCTGCACGAAGGGGGCGCTTGATTGCCAAAGGGCCCTCATCGGCCGTCAGGAGAGTGCCCAGCGTGTTCCGTCAGATCAGCAACCGTCCGGCCAGCCTTCGCCGTGCACTGCCCGTCCTCGCCTATGTCCTGGCGGCGGCCGCGGCCACCGGTGCCGTCGCGGCGCCTGATGCCACCGGCATGCGGGCCGTCGGTGGCGCCTATCGCGAGCTAGGCCAGGCGCTGGAACAAAGCCGCGGCGGCCGGCCCGACGGCGCGACGAGCCAGAGGATCGCGGCGGCGGCCCACAAATTCCAGGATGCGCTCAAGTGCGACGGCGGGGCACGGCCGGAGCTCGCGACCGACGCCCACAACATCGCCGCCTCCCTCAAGGACGGATCGTTCAGCGCCGATGGCAGCATCGCTGCGCTGCGGCGCGACGCCAGGGGCAGCGTCATCGCAGCGGAGCCATGGACCCCGGCCCCGGGCGGGGATCCGATCCCGGGCGCCATCGGCATCGCCCTGAACCAGACCGGTGAGGGCGATTGCGTCGGCATCTCGGTGATCAAGGCGTTCGCGAGCACGCCGGCCGGCACGGCGATCCTGCACAAGGCCGTCACCGCCAATGCCGATGGCAGCTTCAACATCAACTTCCCCGGCGATGCCGCGACCGTCTACCACCTCGGCCCGGACAATCTCGACCAGTTCGGCAAGGGCGACCCGGCGGCGTCGGCCCTGGTCGGCGCCATGTTCCGCTTCTTCCACCGCGACCCCAGCCAGGGGGCGCTGCCGACTAACAAGACGATGGAGCTGCTCGCCGGCACCCTGGGCGATCACGCCCGGCGGGCCGATGCAGAGATGACGCCGCAGGAGATCACCGACTTCCTGACGCGCAACGCCGATGCGGTCGGCAACGGCGTTGCCATGGTGTTCGGCGGCAAGCCGGGCCGCAAAGGCGAATGGACCAAGGGCGACGGCCACGCCTTCGCCGTCATCCACATCGACCCCGCAGCGGGAATGGTGACTTACACCAACCCCTGGAACGAGGCGACAACCCGGACCATCGCCATCGCCGACCTGGCGCAGCAGGCGGCGGGGACCTCGGCGGATTTCGAGACCGTGACCTTCCGCTGACCGTCTCTCAGCCCGCGTCGGTCACGCGCGCGGCTGCCAGGGGGCGGAGGCTTCGGCCGGTGGCGACGAGAACCAGCAACGCCGCCGACAGCAGCGCGACGGTGATCCAGTGGAGGTCGTCGAGGGCCAGCCCGCGGGCCAGGGCGGCCCCGCCCAGCCCGGCGCCGATCGCCGTGCCGATGTAGATGGTGGAATGGTTCAGCGCGATGACCAGCGCGCTGCTGCGGGGCGCGAGGTCGATCAGGCGGGCCTGCTGCGGGGCGAAGGTGCCCCAGCCGGTGATCGACCAGATCGCCAGCGCCGGGGCCACCATCCACGCGGATTGCAGGCTGAATCCCATCAGCGACTGGTTGACCGCCGCGATCGCCAGGCAGGCGGCGAGGGGGATCATCGCGCCGAAGCGGTCGACCAGGCGGCCGCCGAGCTGGCTGCCGATCAGTCCGCCGATGCCGTAGACGGAAAACAGCACGACGACGATATGCGGCGCGAAGCGCTGTGACAGCACCGCGCCGAGATAGGTGTAGCTGGTCAGGTTGGCGGTGTTCCACAGCAGGCTCGGGGCCAGCGCCAGCAGCACGTTCCGCTGCTTCAACGGCGCCATGCGGGCGGCATAGCTTGGCACGGTCCCGGTCACGGGCTGCTCCCGCGGCGGGTTGGCGGCCAGGGCCGCGACCGCCACAGTCGAAATCGCCGTGATCAGCCAGAAGGTCATGCGCCAGCCCAGGGCTTCGCCGATCGCGGTGCCGATCGGCACCCCGAACACGGCCGACGCGGTCAGCCCCAGTGCCACGGTTGCGATCGCCGCGCCCTTGCGGTGCGGCTGCGCCAGCGACGCCGCCAGCGCATAGGCGGTCGAGGTGTAGAGCGCCGCGACCGCACCGGCGAGCACGCGCACCACCATCAACGCCCAGTAGGTCGGCGCCGCCGCGCACAGCGCATTCGCCAGCGCGAAGATCGCCAGCGTGACGATGACGACCCGGACCTGTTTCAGCGTGGCTGTCAGCGGCACGAGGAGTGGGGCGGCGAGGGCATAGGTCAGGGCATAGGCCGTGACCGTCTGGCCCGCCGCTTCGAGATCGGTGCCGAAATGCGCGGCGATGGCTGGCAGGATGCCCGACACCACGAACACATCCGTGCCGATCGCGAACGTCCCCAGGGCGAGGACCCAGATCCGAATATCCCGTGCCTGTGCCATGCCAGCACCCATCATCCCGCTGTGATCGCGAATTTCTAACACTTGCGCAACAGGCAGGTCCCGCCAAACTATGCCAAGGGAATAGGGTTCCGGCGGCACGATCTGGCGTCAGAACGCCTTCAATCGGAGAAGTGTGCCAAGATGGACCTCGACCCCATCGATATCAGGATCCTGCGCGAGCTTCAGGCGGACGGGCGGCTCACCAATGTCGAGCTGGCGGACAGGGCGGGCCTGTCGCCATCGCCGTGCCTCAGGCGGGTCAAGGCGCTCGAGAGCGCCGGGGTGATCCGCGGCTACCATGCCGTGCTGGACCGGGACGCGCTGGGCCTGGGCCTCACCGTCTTCGTCGGCGTCAAGGTCGCGCACCGCCCGACCGAGGAGACGCCAACCTTCTGGGAGGCCGTCCAACTCCTGCCGGAGGTCATCACCTGCCACCTGGTGTCCGGCGAGGCCGACTTCCTGCTTCAGGTCGTGGTGCCGGATTTGGCGGCGTATGAGCGGTTCCTGCTGGGAACGCTGCTGAAGCTGCCCGGGGTGACCGACGTGCGCAGCAATTTCGCGATCAAGGCGGTCAAGCCGAACACGCAACTGCCGCTCGGCCACCTTCCGTCCCCGGGCCACGGCTGACCGTCAGCCCATGCCCAGCGCCTGGCGGATCGCGATCTCGACCGGCGAATAGGCGCTGGCCGCCCGCTTCAGCCGGTAGGGCTTGGCCAGCGCCAGAGACGGCTGCGCCAGGAAGCGCGGTTCGGTGCCGCGGTGCTTCTGCGCCGCATGGATGATGAAGGGATGGCACAGATCGACGGTCCCGGCCTCGCCCGTCGCCGTCACCTCCGGCAGCTCGGCGCCCATGCGGTCGAGCTTCAGCCGCGACAGGCCGGCGTCGCCCGCCGGTTCCAGATGCCGGGCCAGGTCCAGATGCGACCCC
>NZ_JBYRFX010000332.1:0-1776 GCF_057815775.1 Inquilinus sp. | reverse complement strand
AGACGGCAAGCTCAAGATCGGCTTCATGGCCACGCTGTCCGGCCCGCCGGCGGCGCTGGGCCAGCACATGCGCGACGGCTTCCTGCTCGGGGTCAAGGAGCTGGGCGGCCAGCTCGGTGGCATTCCGACCGAGGTGGTGGTCGAGGATGACGAGCTTAAACCCGACGTCGCCGTCAACAAGGTGCGCAAGCTGCTGGAGAGCGACCAGGTCGACATCGTCGTCGGCGTCGTCTTCTCCAACGTCATGATGGCGATCGCCAAGCCGGTGACCGATGCCGAGAAGATCCTGATCAGCCCGAATGCGGGGCCGTCGCCGCTGGCCGGCAAGGGCTGCAGCCCATATTTCTTCTCGGTCTCCTACCAGAACGACCAGAACCACGAGGTCATGGGCAAGTATGCCCAGGACAAGGGCTGGACCAAGGTCGCGCTGATCGCCCCGAACTACCAGGCCGGCAAGGATGCGCTGGCGGGCTTCAAGCGCTTCTACAAGGGCGAGGTGGTCGAGGAGATCTACACCCAGGTCAACCAGCAGGATTTCTCGGCCGAGCTGGCGAAGATCGCGGCGGCCGAGCCGCAGGCGGTGTTCACGTTCATGCCCGGCGGCTCCGGCGTCAATCTGGTGCGGCAGTACCGCCAGGCCGGCCTGGCCGAGCGCATCCCGTTCCTGTCCGCCTTCACCGTCGACGAGACCACGCTGCCGGCGACCAAGGACGCGGCGGTGGGCCTGTTCGCCGGCGCGCAATGGGCGCCGAACCTGGACAACCCCGCCAACAAGGCCTTCGTCGCCGCCTTCGAGAAAGAATACGGCTACGAGCCGGCGCTGTACGCCGCCAATGGCTATGACGCCGCCAAGCTGATCGACGCCGCCATCCGCCAGGCCGGCGGCAAGACCGACGCCGAGACCCTGAAGACCGCGATCCGCGCCGCGAAATGGGCCAGCGTCCGCGGTGACTTCGCCTGGAACAAGAACAACTTCCCGATCCAGGATTTCTACCTGACCGAGGTGGTGAAGCGCGACGACGGCAAGTTCGTCACCAGCCGGGTCTCGACCGTGTTCCCGCATTACGGCGACGCCTACGCCGACCAGTGCGCGATGAACTGAGCGAGAAGGGCGGTCATCCCGTGAGCGTCACCCTCCTGGTCGTCCAGACCCTGAACGGGCTGCAGCTCGGTGTGCTGCTGTTCCTGATCGCGGCCGGGCTGACGCTGGTCTTCGGGGTCATGGATTTCATCAACCTGGCGCATGGCGTGCAGTACATGCTGGGCGCCTATTTCGCCGTCGCCTTCTACGGCCTGACCGGACATTTCCTGCTGGCGCTGCTGCTGTCGCTGGCGGCGGCGCTGGTTCTGGGCCTGCTGCTGGAGGTGCTGGTGTTCCGGCACCTCTACGGCCGCAGCCATCTCGACCAGGTGCTGGCGACCTTCGGCCTGATCCTGTTCTTCAACGAGGCGGTGCGGGCGCTGTGGGGATCCTCGCCGCTCAGCATCCCGATGCCGGAGGCGCTGTCCGGGTCGATCGCGCTGATGCCGGGGCTGCTGTATCCGGTCTACCGCCTCGCCGTGCTGGCGGCGGGCCTCGGCGTGGCGGTGCTGCTGTGGGTGCTGATCACCCGGACGCGGATCGGCATGCGGGTGCGGGCCGGGGCCAGCAACGCCGACATGGTCTCGGCGCTGGGGGTGAACATCCGCCGGCTGTTCATGGTGGTGTTCGGCGTCGGCACCATGCTGGCGGGCTTCGCCGGCGCCCTGGCCGGGCCGATCTTCGCGGTCGAGCCG
>NZ_JBYRFX010000331.1:0-7709 GCF_057815775.1 Inquilinus sp. | reverse complement strand
CTGCTCGGTGCTGACGTTGAGCTTCTCCACGGTCTCCGAAGCGCTGGGTGCTGCGCCGGACTCACTGAGCTTCAGCGAGAAGTCGAAGTAATCCTGCACGGTTTCCTTGTCCAGTCCCAGCTGACCGTCCTGGGTGTAGAGCGACTTGCCGCGCTGGCGGGTCCAGCAGTCGAGCGACGGCTCCACCCCGCCGGCATCCTGCATGCCCCAGTAGCCCTGCTTCTTCTGGGCGACGTTGAGCGACCAGTCGGCCCATTGCGTCCAGCTCCAGTCCCAGGACGGAACCTCGACGCCGAGCTGCTTCACCGTATCGGCGTCGTAGACGAAGGCCGTCGAATTGTTGCCGAGATTGATGCCGTACAGCTTGCCGTCGACCCGGCCGCAATCGACCGAGGGGCCGCCGAAATCGTCGATCTTCAGGATCGACGGCATGTACTCGTCGAGCGGCAGCAGCGCGCCGCGCCGGGCGTATTCGACGATGTAGCGGTAGTCCATCTGGATCAGGTCGGGCGCGTTGCGGCCCGCGGTCTGGGTGGCCAGGCGCGGCCAGTAGTCGGGCCAGCCCAGATTCTCGCCGGTGATCTTCACCTCCGGATGGGCGGCCTCATACAGCCGGTTGACCTGCGAGGTGCGGTCGGCGCGCTCCTTCGAGCCCCACCAAAACATGCGCAGGCGCGCATCGTCGGCCCGGGCGATCCGCGGCGCCCCGGCCAGGGCCAGGCCGGCGGCCGCACTTCCCAATGTGAGGATCTGTCTGCGGTTCATGCGCAGCGTCGCCATTCGTTTCCTCCTTGAGTTGGTGCCCTTCTTGGCGAGGGCCCCGCGGAACGGCAGCCGGTTTTCCGGCCTTGGGTCGGCCGCCGATCGATCGCCTCGGCGGCCGTTTGTTATAACCAGTTGGTTACAAGATTGATCGATGCGATGATGGCTGTCAACCCGAACCCCGGGGGCGCCGCCCCCGGGGCCATGACCGAGGCCCCAGACCCGTGAGCACCGACGACGAACCGACGGCAGCCCTGACCGACAGCGCCCCGACCCTCGACCCCGAGGCCCTCGATACCGAGACCGCCGCAAAAGCGGTGGCCCGGCCTGCGGTCAAGGCCGTGCGCGACCCGGAACGGACCAGCGCGGCGATCCTGGCGGCCGCGGTCCGGGAGTTCATGGAGAAAGGCTACAGCGGCGCGCGGATCAATGAAATCGCCAAACGCGCCGGCGCCAACAAGCGCATGCTGTATCACTATTTCGGCGACAAGGAAGCACTGTACCTGGCGGTGCTGGAGGGTGCCTATGTCGCCATCCGCTCGGCCGAGAGCAAGCTGCACCTGGCCGATCACGACCCGGTCGAAGGCATTCGCGAACTGGCGCTGTTCACCTGGCGCTACTTCATCGACCACCCTGAATTCCTGAGCTTGCTGCAGACCGAGAACATGATGAAGGCGCGACACCTGAAGCGGTCCGCCCGGATCTTCGACCTGCATTCGCCGCTGGTCGCCGTGATCTCCGACCTGCTCAAGCGCGGCGCCGCCAGCGGCGTGTTCCGGCCCGATGCCGACCCGGTGCGGGTCTATGTCAGCATCGCCTCGCTCGGCGCCTTCTACCTGTCGAACCGCTACACGCTGTCGACCATCTTCCGGCGCGAGCTGACCGAGACCAAGGCGCTGGCCGAATGGGGCGACCACATCGCCCACATGATCCTGGCCTCGCTGCGTCCTTAAGTCGGACCTGTATGCCGCCCCTCTTGACGACCCCCCTCTTGACGAAAGCCACGATCCGTGGTGCGGTAGTAACCAATTGGTTACAATCATGGCCGGGACAGGCACCCGCGCCGACTTGGGAGGGGAGAACCCGGAATGGCCACCCAGCGCCTCGGCATCATCATGCACGGCATCACCGGACGCATGGGCTACAACCAGCATCTGGTGCGGTCGATCTGCGCCATCCGCGACCAGGGCGGCGTGGTGCTGCCGAACGGCGACAAGGTGATGCCCGACCCGATCCTGGTCGGCCGCAACGCCGAGAAGGTCGAGGAGCTGGCGAAGCGCCACGGCATCGCCCGCTGGACCGCAGACCTCGACAAGGCGCTCGCCAACCCCGACGACACGCTGTTCTTCGACGCCGGCTCGACCCAGATGCGGACCGAGCTGCTGAGCCGCGCCATCGACGCCGGCAAGCACATCTATTGCGAGAAGCCGATCGCCGAGACCCTGGCGGATGCGACCTCGGTCGCCCGCCTTGCCACCGCCCGCGGCATCCGCCACGGCGTGGTGCAGGACAAGCTGTACCTGCCCGGCCTGCAGAAGATCCGCATGCTGCGCGATGCCGACTTCTTCGGCCGGATCTTCTCGGTGCGCGGCGAGTTCGGCTACTGGGTGTTCGAGGGCGACTGGCAGGCGGCGCAGCGGCCGAGCTGGAACTACCGCAAGGGCGATGGCGGCGGCATCATCCTCGACATGCTGTGCCACTGGCGCTACGTGCTGGACAACCTGTTCGGCGAGGTCAAGTCGGTCAGCTGCCTCGGCGCCACCCATATCCCGGAGCGGGTGGACGAGGCCGGCCGCCGCTACGACGCCGATGCCGACGACGCCGCCTATGCCACCTTCCAGCTCGAGGGCGGCGTGGTCGCCCACATCAACTCCTCCTGGGCGGTGCGGGTGCGGCGCGACGACCTCGTCACCTTCCAGGTCGACGGCACCCATGGCTCGGCCGTGGCCGGACTGACCCGCTGCTACACCCAGCACCGCGTGAACACGCCGCGGCCGGTGTGGAACCCGGACGTGCCGCAGACCATGACGTTCCTCGACCAGTGGGAAGAGGTGCCGGACAACGTGGTCTACGACAACGGCTTCAAGGCGCAGTGGGAGGATTTCATCCGCCACGTCGTCGCCGGCACGCCCTGGAAATACGATCTGTGGCAGGGGGTGAAGGGCGTGCAGCTGGCCGAGGCCGGGCTGCAGAGCTGGGCCGAGCGGCGCTGGGTCGACCTGCCCGCGCTGGAGCGCTGAGCCATGCCGACACTGACCCTGCCGCGCGCCGGCGGCGGCACCGAGAGCTACAGCATCCGCAACGCGCCGCTGCCGGCCCCGGCGCCGGGCATCGCGCCGGCTTTCAACCGCGTCGCCTATGCCGCGGCGCATGTCGTGGCCGACCCGCTGGCCGACAACGATCCCTGGCTGGACACCGCGGTCGACTGGGACCGCACCCTGGCTTTCCGCCACTATCTCTGGGACCTCGGGCTCGGCATCGCCGAGGCGATGGACACCGCCCAGCGCGGCATGGGGCTGGACTGGCCGACGGCTAGGACGCTGATCGGCCGGGCCCTGGCGGGTGCCCAGGAGCGGCCGGGTGCGGTGATCGCCTGCGGCGCCGGCACCGACCATCTGCCAGCCGGCCCCGGCGTCACCGTCGACGACGTGATCGCCGCCTATGAGCAGCAGATCGAGGCGGTCGAAGGCCTCGGCGGCCGGGTGATCCTGATGGCCAGCCGGGCGCTGGCCGCGGTGGCCAAGGGGCCGGACGACTATGCCAAAGTCTACAGCCGGATCCTGGCCCAGGTTCGCCAGCCGGTGATCCTGCACTGGCTGGGCGAGATGTTCGACCCGGCTCTGGCCGGCTATTGGGGCGATGCCGACCACGACAGGGCGATGGACACCTGCCTGGCCGTGATCCGCGACAGCGCCGCCAAGATCGACGGCATCAAGATCTCGCTCCTGTCGAAGGAGAAGGAGATCGCGATGCGCCGCCGCCTGCCGCAGGGCGTGCGCATGTACACCGGCGACGACTTCAACTACGCCGAGCTGATCGCCGGCGACGACCACGGCTATTCCGACGCGCTGCTCGGCATCTTCGACGCCATCGCGCCCGCGGCCTCGGCCGGGCTGGCCCGGCTGGCGGCCGGGGACGAGGCCGGGTTCCACGCCATCCTGGCGCCGACCGTGCCGCTGAGCCGGCACATCTTCAAGGCGCCGACCCGCTTCTACAAGACCGGGGTCGTGTTCCTGGCCTATCTCAACGGGCTGCAGGACCATTTCCTGATGATCGGTGGCCAGCAGAGCACCCGGTCGCTGCCGCATCTGGCCGAGCTGTTCCGCCTGGCCGACGCCGCCCGCGTGCTGCGCGACCCGGACCTCGCCGCCCAGCGCATGCGCAAGGTGCTGGCCGTGGGCGGGGTGGAATAGCCGATGCCGACGATCGAAGGACTCTCCATCAACCTCGCCACCACCCGCATGCAATGGGACATGCGCCAGGCGGCCGAGGCGTGCCTGACGCACGGCATCACCGCGATCGCGCCCTGGCGCGACCAGGTCGAGAAGATCGGTCTGAGCGAGGCGGCGCGCATCGTGCGCGACAACGGCTTCAAGGTCACCGGCCTGTGCCGCGGCGGCATGTTCCCGGCCGGCGACCCGGAGGCGCGCAAGGCCGCGATCGACGACAACCTGCGCGCGGTGGACGAGGCCGCGGAGCTGGGCGCCGACTGCCTGGTGCTGGTGGTCGGCGGCCTGCCGACCGGATCGCGCGACATCGCCGCCGCCCGGCAGATGGTGGCGGACGGCATCGGCGCCATCCTGCCGCACGCCAGGGCCAGCGGCATCCCGCTGGCGATCGAGCCGCTGCACCCGATGTACGCCGCCGACCGCGCCTGCGTGAACACGCTAAAGCAGGCGCTGGATATCTGCGACATCCTGGGCGACGGCGTCGGCGTCGCCATCGACGTCTACCATGTCTGGTGGGACCCGGAGCTGATGCCGCAGATCGCCCGGGCCGGCGCGGCGGACCAGATCCTGGCGCACCACATCTGCGACTGGCTGGTGCCGACCACGGATTTGCTGCTGGACCGCGGCATGATGGGCGACGGCGTGATCGACCTGCGCGGCATCCGCGCCGCGATCGAGGCCGCCGGCTATGCCGGGCCGCAGGAGGTCGAGATCTTCTCGGCCGAGACCTGGTGGAAGCGCCCGGGCGACGAGGTGCTGCGGACCTGCGTCGAGCGCTACGAGACGCATTGTACCCTGTAACGGGGTTTGGGAGCGGAGGCGGAAATGAGCCAGGGCAAAACCAGGGTCGCGCTGATCGGCACCGGCCATCGCGGCGCCGGCACCTGGGGCCGGGAACTGCTGGCCCAGGTCGGCGACGTGGTCGAGATGGTGGGCTTGTGCGACCAGAACACGCTGCGGCTGGAGCGGGCGAAGGCGGCGATCGGCACCGATGCGCCCGTCTTCACCGATCTCGCCACCATGCTGCGCGAGACCCGGCCGGACCGGCTGATGGTGTGTAGCCGCGACAGCGCGCATGACGACCACATCGTCCAGGCGCTGGAGGCCGGGGTCGATGCCATCACCGAGAAGCCGATGACCACGACGGCGGAGAAGTGCCGCCGCATCCTGGAGGCCGAGCGGCGCACCGGCCGCCGGGTCGACGTCACCTTCAACTACCGCTACGCCCCGACCTCGCGGCGGATCAAGCAGCTGCTGCTGGAGGGCGCGATCGGCGAGGTGGTGTCGGTCGACTTCCACTGGTATCTCGACACCAAGCACGGCGCCGACTATTTCCGCCGCTGGCACGCCTACCGCGCCAATTCCGGCAGCCTGTTCGTGCACAAGGCGACCCATCATTTCGACCTGCTGAACTGGTACCTGGCCTCGGAGCCCGAGGAGGTGTTCGCCCGCGGCGAGCTGCGCCATTACGGAAGCAAGGGCCCGTTCCGCGGCACCCGCTGCAGGGACTGCGCCCACGCCGGCGAATGCGACTTCCACATGGACCTGGCCGCCGATGCCTGGCTGACCATGCTGTACGAGGACCCGTCGCGCGAGGACGGCTATGTCCGCGACGCCTGCGTGTTCCGCGAGGACATCGACATCCCCGACACGATGAGCGCGGCCCTGCGCTACAAGAACGGCGTCCAGGTCTCCTACTCGCTCAACACCTTCATGCCGATCGAGGGCCACCATTTGGCCTTCAACGGCACCAAGGGCCGGATCGAGGTGCGGCAGTTCGAGCGCCAGCCCTGGGCGACGCCGCCGGCCGACGAGATCCTGCTGATGCGCAACTTCGGCGCGGTCGAGCACATCTGGGTGCCGCAGGAGCCGGGCGGCCATTGGGGCGGCGACCCGAAGATGCAGGCGATGCTGTTCCGGCCGGGGATCGAGGACCCGCTGGGCCTGCGCGCCGATGCCCGCGCCGGGGCGCTGGCGGTGCTGTGCGGCGTAGCGGCGCTGGAGAGCATCGACACCGGCCGCAGCGTCGCAGTGGCCCCGCTGCTGGCGGGCTGAGTCCCACTGCGGCTCTTCCCGCCCGGCCGGTTTTCGGCCACCTTGCCGGCCCAGGGGGAAGCGATCCATGACCGAATTCAACACCGGGCGGGACCGGCACGCATGAGCCCGTCCGCCGATATCGCCGCGCCGCGCGCCGGCGCCCCGCTGCTGGGGCTGCTGCTGCTGTGCTCGTTCCTGTGGGGCAGCGGCTATCTGCTGACCAAGGTGCTGGCGGCGGATTTCGCGCCGATGCCGCTGACCGCGATCCGCGGCGTGATGGGCGGCGGGCTGCTGGGGCTGTGGCTGCTGGCGCGGGGGCAGAACATCCTGCCGCGCGGCCGCGAATGGCGCGACTGGGCGGTGCTGGGCGTCTTCCAGGGCATCATCCCGAATTCCCTGACGGCCTATGCCCTGGCCGACACCACCGCCGGGCTGGCGGTGCTGATCGCGGCGTCCAGCCCGCTGATCGTGGCGGTGCTGGCGCACCTGCTGTTCCCCGAGCAGAAGCTGACCGGCCGGCGCGCCGGCGGCGTGCTGGTCGGCTTTGCCGGCATGGCCGTCCTGCTGGGCCCCGCCGCCTTTGCCGGCAGCCCGGGCGGCCTGTTCGGCCCGCTGGCGATGGCGGTGACGGCCGTCAGCTACGCCATCGGCGTGCTGTACGTCCGCAGCATCCCGGCACCCCAGCCGGTGCGGCTGGCGCTGGGCCAGCAGGCCTTCTCCGGCCTGCCCAGCCTGGCGGCCGTTCTGATCATCACCGGCCCATCCGGCTTTGCCGGGGTGCAGTCCCACGCCGTCGAGTTGGCGGCCTTCGGCATCTTCGCCACCGCCCTGCCGATCGCACTGTACATGCAGATCCTGCGCATCGCCGGCCCGACGCTGGGGTCGATGAACGCCTATCTGACCCCGGTCTGGACCCTGCTGCTGGGCCTGGTCGTGCTGCACGAGCCGGTCGGTCCGCGCGAGCTGATCGGCGGCCTGGTCGTGCTGGCCGGCATCGCCATCGTGTCCTCGGCCAACCGCAGGCGTGCCCGGGTTTGAGGGGGCGGCGCTGAAGAGCCTGCTTCAGCCGCAAGACCGTTTTACAGCGTCATCGCGAGCGCAGCGACGCGATCCAGTCGTGCAGCCAGAGGCGGCGCCAGCCTGGATCGCCACGCCCTGCAGGCCCGCGATGACGGTGTGGGGTTGGCACGGCCGGTTAACCTCGGAGCCGCCGACGAGGGGGATCCTGCCCGTCACCCGGTGTCGAGGATGTCGTCGTCCCGATACCGGAGGCAGGTCTCGATGCCGAGGGAGCGGCAGAGGCGGTCGGCGACGGTGCGGGTGGTCTCGGTGTCGAGGCATTCGACCATATCGGCCTCCTGCAGCCGCACCGCCAGCCCGACCCGGATCCCGGGGATCCGCGCCGGGTCGATCGCGGGGAAGGCGCGCTCCACCGCGGCGACCGCCAGGTCCCGGCGCCGG
>NZ_JBYRFX010000330.1:0-2194 GCF_057815775.1 Inquilinus sp. | reverse complement strand
CCGACGGCACTGTGGTCTCCGACCTGGTGCGGGTGCTGAAGAACAACACCGGCTACGACCTGAAGGACCTGATTGCCGGGTCCGAGGGCACGCTGGGCATCGTCACCCGCGCCGTGATCCGGCTGGAACGGCTGGTCGCCCCGGCGGCGACGGCGTTCGTCGGCTGCGCCTCGGCCGATGCGGCGCTGATCGCGGCCGGGCGACTGCGCGACCGCTTCCCCGGTCGGCTGCGGGCGCTGGAGATCCTGTGGCATGAATATGCCGCCATGGTGGCGGGAGAACACGGCCAGTCGTTGACCGGCTTCGGCCTGGACCCTGCACCGGTCTACCTGCTGACCGAGGCCGAGCAGGACCCGGACCTCGACATCGCTGCGGCGCTGGAGGCGGAGATCGGCACGCTGTGGGAGGAGGGGGCGGTGACCGGCGCCGCCCTGGCCCAGAATGAGCGGCAGCGCGAGCTGTTCTGGCGCATCCGCGACGATTCCGATGCGGTCAGCCGGCCCTGCCCGGATGCCAAGACCTTCGACGTGTCGGTGCCGCTGTCGGCGCTGCCGGCCTATGTCACGCGCATCCGCGCCGACCTGGCCGCCGCGTTTTCCCCTGATATGCGGGTCTATGTCTTCGGCCACCTCGCCGACGGCAATCTGCACATCATGGTCGGCGACCGGCCGGCCGGATCGATGGGCCGGATCGAGGCGATCCTCTATGACGGCCTCGCCGCCCTCGGCGGCTCCTTCTCGGCCGAACACGGCATCGGGCTGGAGAAGCAGGAGGCCTTCCGCCTCTACGGCGACCCGGCGCGTCGCGCGGCGATGGCGGCGGTGAAGGCGGCGCTGGACCCGACGGGAATTCTCAACCCGGGGAAGATCCTGGGGTAGGGCAGGGATTATACGGCCGGCAGTGATGGACGACTCGAGAGGGATTCCCGAGAGTTGGTTTGTATGATTCCCTGGTGCCATTCTCGCTAGGGAGGTTGGCATGGCAGCGGTGGCGATCACGCGGACGGAGTTGGATGCGGCTGGACTGCGCCGTGCGGCGGGTCGGAGCAGAGATGTGGCGGCGGCGCGGCGGATGCTGGCGCTGGCGTTGGTGCTGGAAGGCAGCAATCGCACGGAAGCGGCGCGTTCGGCCGGAATGGATCGGCAGACACTGCGCGACTGGGTGCATCGTTACAACGAGCAGGGGCTGGCAGGGCTTTCCGACAGGCGGGGCAAAGTCGGCCCAAAGCGGCGGCTGTCGTCCGGCCAGGAGGCCGAGTTGGCCGAACTGGTCCGCAAGGGGCCGGACCTGGCCGAGCATGGCGTCGTGCGGTGGCGCCGGTCTGATCTGGCGCGGGTGATCGAGGCTCGCTTCGGTGTGGTGCTGGCCGAGCGCAGCGTAGGCGCCGTGCTGCATCGGTTGGGCTTCCGCCGCCTTGTGGCGCGTCCCCGCCATCCCGGGCACGACGCTTCGGCCCAGGCGTCTTTCAGACCGGGTTCCAGGCCCTCGTAGACGCAGCCCTGCCCGAAGCCGCGCGCGGCAAGCCACTTGAGGTCTGGTGGCAAGACGAGGCGCGGATCGGCCAACAGGGCACTCTCACCCGGGTCTGGGCCGAACGGGGCTCACGCCCGGTTGCACCCAGGGATCAACGCTACGCGTGGGCCTATCTGTTCGGTGCGGTCTGCCCGGCACGCGGCGCCGCTGCGGGTCTCGTGCTCCCCTTCGCGAATGCCGCGATGATGAACCTGCATCTCGCCGAGATCAGCCGCAAGGTCGCGCCGGACGCACATGCCGTCCTAGTGCTGGACGGCGCGGGCTGGCACATGACCGGCGGCCGCCTGCGCGTACCAGGAAACATCACCCTTCTCCACTTGCCGCCATACAGCCCTGAACTCAACCCCGTCGAGAACATCTGGGCCTATCTCCGCGGCAACAAACTCAGCAACCGCGTGTTCGACGACTACCAGGCGATCGTCCAGGCCTGCTGTGATGCCTGGAACTGGCTGATCCACACCCCCGACCGCATCACCTCAATCGCTACTCGAAGCTGGGCGGTCACTCAATGACGCCGCCGGTATTACACGTCGTTTTCGGGTTGCTTACACCCGCTTACAGGAGGGTTTTCCCCTCCCGTGACTGTGGCCGTTTGTACGACGGGGTCTACCTCGCTAGATCGGCGCGGCGTTGTCGCGCTGCATTGCGGATGTTGTACGAT
>NZ_JBYRFX010000329.1:0-5542 GCF_057815775.1 Inquilinus sp. | reverse complement strand
CGGGTCGAGATCGTCGGCGCCAGCGCATCGTCGGCAGAGGACTGAGCATCGTTGACGATGTTCGACACCTCCTGCTGCACATCCATGCTGACGTCGCCGTTGGAGTTGATCCGCGGCGTGACCTTCAGGATCACGCCGGTGTCCTTGTATTCGATGTTGCTGATGACGGGCGAACCGGAGGTGTCGGTCGACTGGCTCTGCTGCGTCCGCACCGGCACCTGGTCGCCGACCTGCAGCCGCGCGGTCTGGTTGTTCAGCACCGACAGGGTCGGGGCCGAGACCACCCGGACATCGGTGACCTTCGACAGGGCGTTGATGATGACCCGAGAATTGGCGCCGGCCACCACTAGGTTGAAACCCGCCCCGACATTCGGCTGCTGCGCCCCGGTCGCCCCGGTCGGTGGGGTGGCGGTGTTGAAGCCGCCGGAGAAGTTGCCCGATTCGAGGTAGTACTGGACGCCGTATTTCAGCGTGTCGTTCAGCGTCACCTCGGCGATCGTCGCCTCGATCACCACCTGCAGCGGGCTGGCATCGATCGCCCGCAGTGCCGATTCGATCATCCGGAACGCCGCCGGCCGCGCCCCGATCAGCAGGGCATTCTTGTCCTTGTCCGGCACCACGCGGACCTCGCCCAGCTTGTCGAGCTTGAACACCGCGGCCTTGCCCGCGGCGGTCCCGGCCAAGCCGAGGATCGAGGCGTCGCCGTCTTTCGACTGGGCGTTGAAATCGATCGGCGCGAAATTGGACTGGCTGCCCGACGATCCCGGGGTCGAGGCCGTCTGGCTGGTGCCGCCCGTGGCACCCGTGCCGCCGGACCCGTTGGCGCCGGACTGGCCGGCGCCACCGCCGGCGCCGCCATTGCTGTCGGTCACCCCGAGGCCGGGGGCCGTGGTCGACCCCTGCTCGTCATCGAAGGGCGAGCCGCCATTCTGGTCGACTTTGCCGAAGGCCTGGCCCAGCACCCGGGCCATGTTCGCCGCGGTGCCGTTCTGCACCATGTAGACGTAGACGCGTTCCTCGTCCGAATCGCCCTGGTCCAGCCGCTGGTTCCAGCGGCCGGCCTCATTCAGCTTGTCGACCCGCGACGAGACCACCCGCACCGCGTTGAGACGCTCGACCGGCAGGAAGGTGATGAGGCCCTTCAGCGGCCCGCGGGCAGGCGCGCCGCCGAACACCGAACTCAATTCGCGGATCACCGCCGCCGGCTCCGCCTGGTGCAGCGGGAAGATCCCCGAGGACATACCGCGCAGCCAGTCGACATCGAAGGATTCGACGGTGGCACCCAGCGCCGCACGGTCGGCGCTGGTGCCGGAAATGATCACCAGGTTGCGGGTCGGGTCGACGCGCACCAGCTCCGGATTCGTCGCCGGGGCGATCAGCGGGCCGATGGTTTCGGCCGAGACATTGCGCAGCGGGATGATGCTGATGCCGTAGCCGGCCGGCAGCGGCTTCGGATCGGTGCCGAGCTGCAGCACGGTGCGGCCGGACACCGCCTCGCCCAGCGGCAAAATGCGGTAGCCGGCCCGGCCGTCCTGCACCATCGCGGCGCCACTGGCGCGCAGCACCGTCTCCAGCATCGCCAGCAGGTCGTCGGGCTTGATCGGACCCTGGGTCGACAGGGTCACGGTGCCGGTGACCCGGGGGTCGATGGTGTAGGGCTGGTGCAGCAGGTCGCCCAGCACCGCCTGGACCACCTGCGCCAGATCGGCGTTGTTGAAGTTGACCTGATAGCCGCCGGGCTGGGCCTGGATCGGGGCGCCGATGGCCGGCTGCTCCCCCGGCACGGTGTCGATGCCCGGGAAGACCTGGGCCTGGCGCACCGTCTGGGTCCGTCCCGTGGAGGACACCACGTTCGAGCGCGACCGATCGTTTGCCGGCGCCGCCAGCGAACGGTTGGCCAGGTCGTCGAACATCGAAGGCTGCCGGTCCTGGCCTGGCTGTTGTCCGCAAGACGACAGCGCCAGCAACAAGGCAATCCCGAGGGTCCTGAAGGAAAAAGCCCGGCAAACCACTGATGCTACCCCCGCGGCGACGTCGAGCCATAGCCCGTCCGGCCCTGGCTCCACAAGAGCCAAGAGGCCTGGGCCCGGATTCACGGCAACATTGTTGCATTAATGTTAAGATTTATAGAAATCAGCCCAGCAACACCATGATAAGACACAAACATTTCGTTTGACCGCCACGGTCGGGCGGCCGAGATTGCGCGCGGCCATCCACACGCCGATGATGCGGGATTGCGGCCAAGCCTGCCGCCAACGGACCGGAAAGGGCTTCGTGAAACCCCTGTTGGACATTCTCGTCGAACTCGGCAAGCTCGGCCCCGAGGATCGGACGCGGGTGTCGCGCCTGCAGGAAAGTTCCGGCGACGCCGTGCCCGCCCTGCTGTCGAAGCTGGGCCTGGTGTCGGGCCGGGACCAGGCGCTGGCCCTGTCGCTGCAGCACGATGTGCCGCTGGTCGGGCCGGACGCCTTCCCGGCCGCGCCGCTGTTCGAGGGCAAGCTGTCGCCCCGCTTCCTGCGCGAGACCCGGGTGCTGCCGCTGGCCGAGGTCGAGGACGGGGTGGTCCTGGCCATGGCCGATCCCGGCGACCTCTATGCCCGCCAAGCGGTCGAGCTGGCGACGCGGCGGCCGGTGCGCCCCTGTGTGGTGGCGACCGAAGACCTCGACGACGCCTTCGCCCGCTATTTCGACAGCGGCCGTTCCGCGGTCGAGCGGATCGTCGACGACATCGCCGGCGAGGCGGATGAGACGCCCGGCGACCCCGATGTCCAGCACCTGCGCGACCTGGCGCAGGAAGCGCCGGTGATCCGCCTGGTCAACCAGATCTTCAGCGACGCGATCCGGCTGCATGCCTCCGACATCCATGTCGAATGCTATCGCGACGAGGTGAAGGTCCGGTACCGCATCCATGGCATCCTGCGCGAGATGAAGGGCCCGCCGGTGCGGCTGGCCCCGGCCCTGGTCAGCCGGATCAAGATCCTGTCGCGGCTGGATATCGCCGAGCGCCGGCTGCCGCAGGACGGGCGGGCGCGCTTCGGCGTCGGCGGCCGCAGCATGGACATGCGCGTCGCCACCATCCCGACCCTGCATGGCGAGAACGTCGTCATCCGCCTGCTCGACACCGCCGGCATGGACATCGAGCTGACCGCGATCGGCTTCGCGCCGGAGGTCGAGGCTTCGCTGCTGCGGCAGCTGGCCAAGCCGCACGGCATCCTGCTGGTGACCGGCCCGACCGGCAGCGGCAAGACCACGACGCTGTACGGCGCGCTGCGGATCCTGAACCAGCCGAGCCGGAAGATCCTGACCGTCGAGGACCCGATCGAGTACCAGATCAAGGGCGTCAACCAGATCCATGTCCGGCCCCAGATCGGGCTGGATTTCGCCCGGGTGCTGCGGTCCTGCATGCGGCACGACCCCGACGTCATCATGGTCGGCGAAATCCGCGACGGCGAGACCGCCAACATCGCCGTGCACGCCGCCCTGACCGGGCATCTGGTGCTGTCGACGCTGCACACCAACAACGCCGCCGGCGCCATCAATCGGCTGCTCGACATGGGCGTCGACAACTACCTGCTGACCTCGACCATCGGCGGTGTCATCGGCCAGCGCCTGGTGCGCAAGCTGTGCACCGAATGCCGCCGGCCGGTGGCGACGCCGGATGAGCTGGTCGCGCGGGCGCAGGCGGTCCGGCCCCTGGCGATGGCCGAGCCGCAGCTGTACGAATCGGTCGGCTGCAGCGTCTGCGACGGGCTGGGCTACACCAGCCGGATCGGCATCTTCGAGTATTTCGCGCCGGATGATTCGCTGCGCGAGCTGCTGCGCGACAAGATCTCGACCACCGCGCTGGCCCAGGCGGCCCGCGCCGGCGGCATGGTCACGATGTTCGAGGACGGGCTGCACAAATGCCTGGCCGGGCTGACCACGCTGGACGAGGTCCATCGCGTCACCGAGGAGTGGTGAGGCGATGCCGCTCTTTGCATACAAGGCGATCGACACCACCGGCGCGCTGGTCGAAGGCCGGGTCGAGGCCGCCGACGAGGCCAGCCTGACCGCGCGGCTGCAGGCCACCGGCATCCTGCCGCTGGATGTCGTGCCGGTGCGGGCACGGGCCGGCAAGGCGGGGAGCGCAGGGGCGGGCAGCACCGGGCGCCGTCGGGCGCCAAAGGCCGCCGACATCACCACGATGACGCGCGAGCTGGCGATCCTGCTGGCCGCCGGCCAGCCGCTGGAGCAGGCGCTGGTGACCCTGTCGGCGGGAATCGGCGCCAGCGTCATTTCCAATATGACCGCCCAGATCCTGGCGCGGGTGCGGGCCGGGGCCAGCCTGAGCACGGCGCTGGAGGAGCAGGGGCCGGTCTTCCCGAAGCTCTATGTCAACATGGTCCGCGCCGGCGAAAACTCCGGCACGCTCGACGTGGTGCTGGACCGGCTGGCCGATCTGCGCGAGCGCGGCGAGAAGACGCGCGAGATGGTGGTCTCGGCGATGATGTATCCGGCGATCCTGGTGGTCGTCTCGCTGTCGTCGGTGTTCCTGCTGCTCGCCTTCGTCGTGCCGCAGTTCGAGACCATCTTCAAGGATGCCGGCGCGGCGCTGCCGACGCCGACCGCCATCGTCATCGCCATCGGCCGTTTCGCCCAGAATTACGGCTGGCTGCTGGGCATCGGCATCGTGGTCGCGGTGGTGGTGATCCGCCAGTTGCTGACCATGCCCGGGCCGCGGCTGACCTGGGACCGCACGGCGCTGCGCCTGCCGCTGTTCGGCCCGATGCTGCGGCTGCTGGCGACGGCCCGGTTCTGCCGCACCCTGTCGACCCTGGTCGGCAACGGCGTCGACCTGCCGTCGGCCATCGCCCTGTCGCGCGATGTGATCTCGAACACCGCCGTGGCCAGCGCGATGGAGACCGTCATGAGCGGCGTGCGACAAGGGCGGGGACTGGCCGACCCGCTGGCCGAGATCGGCGTGTTCCCGCCGCTCGCGGTGCAGATGCTGCGGGTCGGTGAAGAGACCGGGAAGATCGACGTGACCGCAGCCCATATCGCCGACGCCTATGAACGCAAGCTCGAAGCCTCTATCAAGCGTCTGGTCACGCTGATCGAACCGGCTTTGATCATCATCCTCGGCCTCGCCGTGGGCGGCATCGTCATGTCGATCCTGCTGGCCGTCATCAGCATCAACGACCTCGCCTTCTGAGATTCCGCATGCAGAACACCCCACACGACACGCCCGCCCTTCCCGCTGCCGTCGTACCGGACCGGCAGGCCGGCTTCACCCTGATCGAGCTGCTGGTCGTGCTCGTCATCCTCGGCCTGCTGGCCGGGCTGGTGGGCCCCCGCGTCCTGGCCTATCTCGGCGGCGCCCGGTCCGACTCGGCGCGGCTGCAGATCGAGAACTTCAAATCCGCGCTCGACCTCTACGCCATCGATGTCGGCGGCTACCCGACCACCAGTCAGGGGCTGAAGGCGCTGCTCGTCTCCCCCGGCGGGCTGCGCGGCTGGAACGGGCCCTATCTGCGCACCACCGACCTGCCGCAGGACCCCTGGG
>NZ_JBYRFX010000328.1:0-19677 GCF_057815775.1 Inquilinus sp. | reverse complement strand
GGTGGCGATCACCACCTTCTGGTCCTTCGTCTTCATGCCGCGCTACGGCCTGCTCAGCAACGCGCTGAAGGCGATCGGGCTGGACGGGCTGGCGAAGATCGCCTGGACCGCGCCGGAGAACGTGTTCTGGTCGATGCTGGCCGGCATGGTCTGGCTGTCCTCCGGCTTCTTCATGATCCTGATCCTGGCCGGGGCCGACAAGATCCCGGCCGACATGTACGAGGCGGCGAAGCTGGAGGGGGCCAGCCAGTTCCAGATGTTCCGCTTCATCACCGTGCCGATGATCTGGGACGTGATGGTGATCGCCTTCGTGCTGTGGACGATCCAGGCGATCAAGGCGATGGAGTTCCCCTACGCCTTCGGCGGCCCGAACATCGACCAGCACCTCTACACCACCTCGATCTACCTCTACATCATGGGCTTCGGCCAGCGCGAGCCGGTCTATGCGCTCGGCTACGCCACCGCGATCGGCGTCGTCATGCTGGCGATGACCGTTGCCGCCGTCCTCGTCCTGCGCCTGATGCTGCGCCGCGACCGGGTGGAGTACTGACATGGCCGCCGTCACCCTGGACCGTCCAGCCGCGTCCCGCCGCCGCCTGCTGAGCCGGCTGAACGCCCGCGGCAGCCGCATCTTCGCTTATGCCGTGGTCGGCGGCTGGTCGCTGTTCACCGTCTTCTTCGTGGTCTGGATTGTCCTGGCCTCGCTGAAGAAAAACCGCGACCTGTTCGGCAAGCCCTGGTCGCTGCCGCTGGAACCAGCGCTGGCGAACTATCAGAAGGTCTGGGTCGCCGGGCGCTTCGGCGACTATTTCCTCAACAGCGTCTATGTCGTGGCGCTGTCGGTGTTCTTTCTGCTGGTGGTGTCGGTGCCCGCCGCCTACGTGCTGGCCCGCGCCAGGTTCAAGGGGCGGGAGGCGCTGACCAACTTCATGATCATCGGCATGGGCGTGCCGATCCCGCTGCTGTTCGTGCCGCTGTTCGTCATCATGACCTGGCTGCGGCTGGCCGACACGCTGACTGGGCTGTCGATCGTCTACATCGCCCTGTCGATCCCGTTCACCGTCTATGTCCTGACCGGCTTCTTCTCCTCGCTGCCGTCGGAGCTGGAATCGGCCGCGATCATCGACGGCTGCAACGACATCCGCGTGTTCTGGCACATCATGCTGCCGCTCGGCATGCCCGGCATCGTCACCGTCGCGGTGATGAACTTCATCGGGCTGTGGAACGAATACCAGCTGTCCCTGGTGCTGCTGAACAGCCCCGAAAACCGCACTTTGTCGCTCGGCATCTATTCGCTGATCAACGCGATGCAGTATTCGGGCGGCGACTGGGCCGGGCTGTTCGCCGGCGTCACCATCGTCATGCTGCCCACCATCGCCGTCTTCCTTCTCCTGTCCGAGAAGATGATCGGCGGACTGACCATGGGCAGCCTGAAGTAATTCCCTTTCCGCGTCCCAGACAGGAGAGTGCCATGAGAGCCGCTCGTCGGTTTTTTGCCGGACCCTCTGTGCTCGCCGCGTTGGCGTTGATGTCCCTGGCGCCGCCGGCTGCCGCCCAGGCGCAGCCGGACCGGTCGTTCAGCCTGTCCTCGGCGGCGCCGGTGTCGTTCAGCCTGCAGTTCGACTCCCCGGGCACGCTGATCGTCGACCGCGACGGCAAGTTCTTCTACGAGGACGCGCTGTCGCAATACGACCGCTACGACCCCAGCAATTACGACCACAGCTGGCGGTTCTTCACCGGCACCGACATCGACGACGTCTCGGCCAAGGCGATGGCGGCGCTGGACCCGATCACGGTGCAGAACACCACCGGCTATTGCGAAAACAGCCCGCTGTCGCTGCAGACGCCGAACCAGAAGCAGGCCAACGGCGACTACAAGTCCGGCTACCCCTACAACAACTTCTGCATCATGACCGGGATCTGGATCGACCCCGACACCGGCGACTGGTACGGGCTGATCCATGACGAGCTGTTCGGCGGCAAGCCGCGCTATGACGGCATCGAATATGCCCGGTCGCAGGACCGCGGCAAAAGCTGGACCATCCTCGGCCCGATCCTGACATCGCCCTTCGGCATGAAGGGCATCTACAACACTGTGGACCCGCAGGATCCGGGCAAGGTCGGCACCTATTACTATGGCGACGGCGACCCCCGGCTGTTCGTGGATTACGCCTCCGGCTATTTCTATGTCTTCTATTTCAGCCGGATCATGAACACCACGCCCGGCCAGCCCAGCGGCTTCAGCGCCCACAAATGGCAGCATGTGGCGCGGGCGCCGATCAGCGCGAAGATGGCGCCGGACTCCTGGCGCAAATACTACAAGGGACAATGGGTCGAGCCGGGCCTGGCGGGCCGGGAAAGCAACCTGGTCCCGGTTGAGAAGGCGGGCGACACCGGCTACGGCGCGGTCGAATACGACCCGGCCAAGACCGGCACCGCTGACCAGCTGCACTACGACAACTCGCCGCTCGGCGTCATCAACATCACCTGGAACGCCTATCTCGGGAAATACATCGGCACGCCGGAGCAGGGCACGCTGCCGGATTATGAATCGACGCTCGGGCCGCTGGTGTTCTACGCCACCGACGATCTGGCGACCGAGAAGTGGACCAAGATCGGGCCGCTGCCGGGCTACGCCAAGAGCCGGTCCTGGTATCGCTGGCTGGTCGAAGACGGCAGCCGGACCACCGGCCGGATCACCGGCAAGCTGTTCCGGTCCTATTGCAGCGTCCAGTGCACCACCTATGACGCCGAATACGTCCCGGTGACGATTACCTGTGGGGATGGCGAGGCCTGCGCCGCGCCGGCACCGGCCGAGGCCGGCCAGCGTGTGATGATCCGCACCGCCGGCCGGTCGCCCGACACCCTCGACCTCGGCGGCCGGGGGCCGTGGCGCAATGGCCGGGAATGGCTGGTCGAACCGACCGGCGACGGCTTCTACCGCATCCGGTCTGCCTCCCGGCCGTTGTACTTGGGCATCCCCGGGGCGGCGTTTTCCGGTGGGGCGACCACATCGCGCGCCTGGGGCGCCGCGGCCGGCCTGGTCAACCGCGAGACGGATGCACGGACACCGGCGGCGCTGGCGCAGCAGTGGTCGATCGAGGCGGTGACGCGGGTCGACTCCTCCTCCGGCCGCAGCGTCGCCACCGGCCGCTACCGCATCGTCAACCGCTACAGCGGCCTGGCCCTGAACCTGTGGCATCGGCAGCTGGCGACGGTGCCGATGCGTAGCTGGGACCGCGCCCGCACGGCCGACGATCTGGCCCGGCCGGGGCTTCCCGTCTGGCAGCAGGACGACCAGCAATTCACCTTCGAAGTGGCGCGCTGGTGAGCTGACCCGCCCTGAACCGTCATCGCGAGGCGCGAAGCGCCGTGGCGATCCAGAGATCGAGCCGCTGGATCGCCACGCCCCTATCGGGGCTCGCGATGACGGATCGTTCGATCGACATCCCTGAGACTCCCGAATTCCCCCGGACCGTACCATGACCGAGATCCGCCGTGAGGCCCTGTCCCTTCCCGTGTCGCGGCTTGGCGCCGCCAACCCGCTGCCGGCCTTCCGCTGGCAGCAGCCGACGCCGTTCAAGCCGGCGCCGCCGGCCGCGAACCTGGCGGCGGATGAGGTCGAACACGCTTTCCTCTGGGGCGCCGCCTCGATCCTGCCCTATCAGGTGCAGGATGATTACGACCGGGCCCAGGCGCCGGGCGAACTGGACGCCGTGGTCATCGACAACGGCCGGTTGCGGGCGGTGGTGCTGCCGCAGCTCGGCGGCCGGCTGTTTTCGCTGACCGACCTGGCGACCGGCCGGGACCTGCTGTTCCGCAATCCGGTGTTCCAGCCGGCCAACCTGGCGGCGCTGAATGCCTGGTTCTCCGGCGGCATCGAATGGAACGGGCTGATCCCCGGCCACAGCCCGTTCACCTGCAGCCCGGTCTTCACAGGCGTGGTCGAGACCGAGCGCGGGCCGATTCTGCGCCTGTACGAATTCGACCGCATCCGCGAGGCCGCCTGGCAGATCGACCTGTTCCTGCCCGAAGGCGAGGACCGGCTGTGGGTGCATGGCCGCATCGTCAACCCGAACCCGCACGACGTGGCCTGCTACTGGTGGACCAATGTCGCGGTGCCCTACGACCCCGGCATGCGGGTGCTGAGCCCCGCCGATTACGGCATCGAGCATGTGCTGCCGGACAATCACCTGGAACGCTTCCCGTTCCCGGATGCGCATGGCTTCGACGGCAGCCGGCCGGGCCTCTGGGCCGATGCCACCTCGGTGTTCTTCCGCCAGCCGGAGGCCGACCGGCTTTGGCTGGCCTCGCTGGGCCCCGACGGGCATGGCCTGCTGCAGACCGCGACGCCGGAGATGCGCGGCCGCAAGATGTTCTTCTTCGGCACCAATGCCGGCGGCCGGCACTGGATGGAGTTCCTGTCGCGGCCGGGGCAGGGGGAGTATGTCGAGATCCAGTCCGGCATCGCCCCGACCCAGAACCAGGAATTCATCCTGGGCCCCGGCGCGTCGCTGGAATGGACCGAGTGCTACGCCCCGGCCGCGGTCGACCCGGCCCGGGCGCACGATCCCGACTATGCCAAGGCCTGCGACGCCGCCCGCGCGGTGCTGGACGCGCGCATCCCGGCCGCCGATCTCGACGGCACCGACCGCTGGCTGCGGGCCCAGGCCGGACGGTCGGTGACCCGGCGGCTGCAGGCCGGCGCGGCCTGGGGCGGGCTGCATGAGGCGCTGACCGGCCGGCCGATCGCGCCGGGGCTGGATCTCGCGGTCGAGCCGGGCGCCGGCGCGCCCTGGGACGACCTCGCCCGCACCGGCCGGTTCTCGCCGGCGGCGCTGGAGTGCCTGCCGGACAGCTGGGTCACCAGCGACCTGTGGCGCGACGCGCTGCGCCGGTCGGCCGAGGTTCAGGGGGAGACCTGGCTGCACGCGCTGGCGCTGGCGGTGATCGCGCTGGACCGCGACGAGCGCGACGCGGCGCGCGCCGGATTCACGCGATCGTTCAGCCTGCGCGAGACGCATCTGGCCCTGCGGCACCTCGCCTTGCTGGCCGAGGATGAGGACGAGGCGGAGTGGCTGTATCTCCGCGCCTGGGGCATGGGCACGGCGCCGCCGCAGCTGGCGGTCGAGATCGTGCAATGGCTGCAGCGGACAGGGCGCCTGGCCGCGCTGGCCACCTTCCTGGACGGCCTGGCGCCCGGTGTGGCGGCGCAGGAGCGCATCCGCCTGGCCCGGGCCCAGATCGCGCTCGGCGCCGGCGATCTCGACCAGGCCGAGGTGCTGCTCGACCACCACTTTGCCACCATCCGCGAGGGCGAGCTGTTGCTGGGTGACCTGTGGCAACGGCTGCAGCTGGCCAAGGCGGAGTGGCGGCTGGGCCGGGCGCCGACCGCGGCAGAGGCCGAGGCGACGCTGGCCGCGGCACCGATCCCCTATCATCTGGACTTCCGCATGCGCGGCGACGGCTGACCCTGCCGCCGGCGTCTGCATGGCCGTCGATCACCTGCCGGCGCTTCCCCACCGCGCGGCACTGCTCTAACGTCTGGTTCGGCTGTCATGTCCGGCATGTGCCGTGGCGATGGCATTGCGACCGGAGGGCCGGGCCCCGGGCCCCCCTCCGCCCCGTGACCGAACGAGGTTCTGATGGCGCACGAATTGCAGTTCTATATCGACGGCGCATGGGTCGACCCGATCACGCCGAAGACGCTCGATGTGATCGACCCGTCGACCGAGGAGGCGTTTGCCCAGATCTCGCTCGGCTCGGCCGCGGATGTCGACCGCGCGGTGGCGGCGGCGAAGCGGGCCTTCCCGGCCTTCGCCCGCACCAGCCGGCAGGAGCGCCTGACCCTGCTGCGCCGGATCCTGGAGGTCTACAAGAGCCGCGCCGCCGACATCGCGCTGGCCGTGTCGCGTGAGATGGGCGCGCCGCGCAAGTTCGCGCTGGAGTCCCAGACCGGCGCCGGCGAGGCGCATCTGGCCCGGATGATCGAGACGCTGGAGAATTTCGAGTTCGAGCGGATCAAGGGCACCACCCTGATCGTCAAGGAGCCGATCGGCGTGGTCGGCATGATCACCCCATGGAACTGGCCGCTGAACCAGATCACCTGCAAGGTCGGCCCGGCCCTGGCCGCCGGCTGCACCATGGTGCTGAAGCCGAGCGAGATCGCGCCGCTCGACGCCATCATCTTCGCCGAGATCCTGCATGAGGCCGGCGTGCCGAAGGGTGTGTTCAACCTGGTCAATGGCGACGGGCCGACGGTCGGTGCCGCCATCTCCAGCCACCCCGGCATCGACATGGTGTCCTTCACCGGGTCGACCCGCGCCGGCGTCCTGGTCGCCAAATCGGCGGCCGACACGGTCAAGCGCGTGCATCAGGAACTGGGTGGCAAGTCGGCCAACATCATCTTGGCCGACGCCGACCTGAAGCGGGCGGTGACCAAGGGCGTTGCCGGCTGCTTCGGCAACAGCGGCCAGTCCTGCAATGCCCCGACCCGGATGTTCGTGCCGCTGGACAAGCAGGACGAGGCGATCGGCTATGCCAAGGCGGCGGCGGAGACCTTCAAGGTCGGCCCGGCCGATGCCGAAGGCACGATGCTCGGGCCCGTGGTCAGCCAGGTGCAGTACGACAAGATCCAGAAGCTGATCGAATCCGGCATCGCCGAAGGGGCGGAACTGGTGACCGGCGGCCCGGGCCGGCCCGAGGGGTTGAACCGCGGCTACTTCATCCGCCCGACCGTCTTCGCCCGGGTCACGCCCGAGATGTCGGTGGCGCGGGAAGAGATCTTCGGCCCGGTGCTGTCGATCCTGACCTACGAGACCGAGGAGCAGGTGATCGATCTGGCCAACGACACGGTCTACGGCCTGGCCGCCTATGTCCAGTCGGGCAGCCTGGATCGGGCACGCAAGGTCGCGTCGCAACTGCGCACCGGCAATGTCCACATCAACTACCCCGCCTGGGACACCGGCGCGCCGTTCGGTGGCTACAAGCAGTCGGGCAACGGCCGTGAATACGCCGAATTCGGCCTCGAGGATTTCCTTGAGATCAAGGGCGTGATCGGCTACGAGGCCGCCTGAGTCCTCACCGGAGCCTTGTCGCGGTCGCTCCGCGGCAAGGCTCCGGCTCTGCCTTTTTGGCTGCGCGTTTCGGCAACGAAGATAATTTTATATCAATTCAAGACGAATAAAACGAAACCATTTCGCAGGAATTTAAGCGTATCCTTCCTTGCAACCTGGACGTGCTGCGAATCCTTGCGGCACACCCGATGGCGAGCTGGCCGTCGGAGTGAAGGGGTGCTGGAGGTCGAGCGTGTCTCTCACACTGGCTCTGACGTCGCTGTTCCACCCTCCGGCCCGTGAGCGCGTCGTCGCGGTCTCATGGGCCGAGGAGCGGCATGATCCTGCCGGCCTCGGCGGCTGGCTGGCCCTGGCTGCCGCCGCGGGCGTCGCCGCCGTGCCGGCGCAACGGCTCGGCGACATCGCCACCGCCGATTTCATCGCCCTATCAGGTGTCCCAGGGGATCCGGTCAGCCCCGAGGGGGAGGCCGCCGTCGAACGCCTCGCCGCGATGCTGCAGGATGCCCCGGCCGGCACCATCCTGCGCTGGGATGTCGGATGCCTCGACCTGACGCGGCGGGCGGTGCTGGCTGGCCGGCGTCCGGTGGGGCTGGAGCGGGGCTACACCGTGTTCGGCGGCCGGATCATGCCGTGTTTCCGCGACCGCCGGCTGGCGGGAAAGGCCCTGCTGTGGCGACACCCGCGCGTCACGGCCTGGCTGCGGCCCTGGGTCGAGGCCCGCAGGATTGCGGGGGAGCGCCATGTGGTTCCGGAAATCTGGCGGATCTATCTCGGCCATGACGGCGTCGCCGCGGCAGCGCTGGTCCATCCGGGCGCGTCGATCGCGGCCGATCGGGGCGGCAAGACCGCGGCCCTGGCAGGCGCGACGCTGCTGGCCGACCGGATGCGGGGCGAGGGGAGGCTGGCCGACCGGGACGGCGACATGCTCCATGCGCTGGATTTCCTGATCGACGGCGACGGCCGCGCCCTGCTGCTGGACGGCGGTGTTGTGCCGTCAGGCCTTGCGATCGGCGGCCATATCCTGCCGCTGTCCGCGGTTGCGCCCGAAAACCCTGCCGCCGTGGCCTGAGAGGCCGCTGTGCCTCAGCCTTCGGCGCGCCTTGCCTGGCGTTTGCCAGCCTTGCGGCGCAGCCGGCTGGTGCCCAGGCCCTGGCCCTTGGCATAGACCGATTTCGACCGGGCGTAGTTCGGCGCGACCATGGGATAATCCGCCGGCAGGTTCCATTTGGCGCGGTACTGCTCCGGTGTCATGCCGTAGGTCGCCCGCAGCCAGCGCTTCATCATCTTGAACGGCCGGCCGTCCTCCAGGCAGATGATGTAGTCCGGCGTCACCGACTCCGCGATCGGCACCGCCGGGGTCGAGGCGACGGCGAGGCGGGGCGGCGGCGCCGTCCGGCCATCCGGCTCATGCACCACATCGGCCGCCGGCTCGTGCTCGGCATCCGCAGGAACCTCCGGCTCACGCGCGGATTGCGTGCCGCGCGCTTCGATCAGCGACAGATGGACGTTGCGAATGAGGTCCGGCAGCGTGTCGCTGTCCACCGTGTTGTGCGACACGTGGGCCACGATGATTTCCTTGGTGAATTTGAGGATCTCGTTCTCGCTCAGCGTGGACATCGCGCCTTACCTTCCAAGTCCTGTTGATCGCAACGCATCGCAGGTCGTCGCGAGTGATCGCCGTGGCTGTCGAGACTGCTCTCACACTGCCAAATGCTACAAGCCAAGAACAACCTTAAGGTTCCGTGGGATTCAGAAAAAAGTTTTCGATCCTGTGACTCTTTCCCTTTGGCCGCTTCGCCTTCGGAATATAATCGGAAGTGAGAACAATTGTTTCTCTATCCTTTTGCGAATCTTGCTCTGTTTCCCTGGAAATGACGCGGCGCCAGGGATTCGCCAGACAATTCGGGTCGAGACCGGTGACGGCCGCCGAGGCGGGGCGCCCCTGATCTCCGCCGCAACCCCGAAAGCAGCATTGCGGTTGGCGGGAAACGAACGGCACGGCCAATGGTTCCCGGGGCCTGCGCCCCAGGATCGAATCCATGGTCTGCTGCGATTCAAGGGATTGGGTTCTTGGGGCATGGGCCGGCACGTAACCAGATCTTAGGCATTCCCCCGCTAAGATGATGGGCCCATCCGCAGCTTCTGTATCCGGGACGAATGGTCGCAAACCCCCTGGCCGCGCAGATTGCCCCGGCGGCGGTTGAATCCTTTGCCGGTCAGCCCGGCCGGCGCCCGGTGGGACCGCTGTTCGACGCCCTGATGGCGGTCGACGCCGGGCCGGCGGTGGACCCGGCCATGAATTCGATCCGAAAAAGCCGGGGGGCTATCCCCGCGGTCTTTCCCTGGATGCTGCCGTTGAATTCTGCACCGCCAGCGGCGCAGGGATCGGCGGAGGCAGAGGTAGCCCCCGCGATTGTCGCGATCGCCGGCAGTACACCACCGGCGGCTGCGCTCCAGACCGGACCCGTCGCGGCCGAGCCTGTCAGCCCGATACCGCACGATGGTCCGGCACCCGCTTCGACGCTCATCTCTGGGATGCGGTCTGCGGGTGCGGAGGAGGGGAACGACGCCGCTCCGTTGCCGGAGGCCCCCGGCACCATGGTGCCGCGCGGAACTGCAGCCGTCGCGGCATCGCCGCTCCTGGACGCGGTCCAGCCCGCCGTGATGCTGCCGGAGCAGCCAGCCGCCCTGCGCCGGCTTGCCGGTGGCGTGGCCTCGCAGGCTGAGATGGCACCCGATGCACCGGCAGCGGAACCGGGCGTGGCTGAAGCGACGCGCAAGGCGGCGGCTCAGGCCCCGCATGCGGCCCGTCCTGGCCCCGTGACCGTGGCGGGCACGGCAGAGCCCCCGGTGGGTCGCCGGGCCGTTGCCATCGGCAATGATTCAGCCGCGCCGATGGCGCTGCACGAGCCGGCTGCCGCATCACGCTTGGCGGGTGGGTTGGAGCCGGCGCGTCCGTCGCTCACCGCGCCATCCCCCGAGCCGCGGCCACCGGCCCCGGCGCTGCAGATCGCGGCGACGCTCGCCAAGGGGCTGCACGGCGCCCCGACGCGGCTGGTGGTCGATCTGGTGCCGCACGAATTGGGCCGGGTGGAAATCGCGATCGAGACCGAGAAGCACGGCGGCCGGGCGCGGATCACGGCTGATCGCCGGGAAACGCTCGATCTGCTGGTGGCGGAGGCTCGGGTGCTGGAGAAGGCGCTGGCCGATGCCGGGGTCGATCTCGGCCGCCGCGGCCTGGAATTCGCCCTGCGGGGTGAGGCCGGACGGGGCGAGGGACGCGGTCGGGAGCCCCAGGCGCCAGCGGAACGGGCAGTCTCTCCCGGCGGTGGCCTGACAGCCCCTAGCGCTTCTCTGGCCGAACCCCCCCTGCCGCGGTCGCGGACGGGCCTCGATATCCTGGTGTGAAGGACTCCTTGTCATGGCGACCGATCCTGTCAGCAACACGCCCCCGGTCCCGAAGACCACCTCGGACTACCAGACCTTTCTCAAGCTGCTGACGGCGCAGTTGAAGAACCAGGATCCGCTGTCGCCGATGGACGCGACCCAGTTCGTCACCCAGCTCGCCACCTTCAGCCAGGTCGAACAGCTGGTGAATGCGAACAAGGGGCTGACGCAGCTGGTCGACGCCACCGGCGGCAACACCAACCGGCTGGACCTGGCCTATATCGGCCGCACCGTCGAGGCGCAGACCGACAAGTTCTCCTTCGACGGCAAGAGCGCGGCGCTGGCCTATGCCGTGGGCAAGGATTCGAAGACAGTCGAGGTCCAGATCAAATCGGCCGACGGCACGGTGATCAAGCGGATCGACGGCGAGACCGCCGAGGGCCGGCACGAGATCACCTGGGACGGCACGCAGGATGACGGCGCCAAGGCGCCGGCCGGCACCTATCAGGTCGAGGCGGTGGCCAAGACCGACAAGGGCGACAAGGTCGACGCCGTGGTCGTGGTGACCGACACGGTGAAGGAGGTGATCTTCTCGCCCGATGTCGCCGGCGCCGTGCTGGTGCTGAAGGGCGGCGGCCAGGTCCGCTCTGCCGACGTGCTCAAGGTGTCGGGCTAGCGAACCGCCGGGCGCCTACCCGGTGTTGCGCGGCAGCCGACGGACGGTGTCGAGCGTGGCCCGGCTGACCCGGTCCATGCCGAGGTTGCGGTTGATCAGCAGGCGCAGGTCGGATTCGGCGCGGTCGGTGCGCAGTTCGGTGCCGTCGAACCAGCCAGGCGATAGGGCCAGGATCGCCTCGACCACCGCGTCCTTCACATGGGGCAGGTTGGCGGCGATGGCGTCAGCGCCGGCCTGGTCCGGCGCGCCCAGCGTCAGCGTGACCATGAGATAGCCGAGGCGGCCGTCGCTGCCGGCCGGGGCCGGCACCGTGAACTGCCCGGCATCGACCGGCCCGGGCGCGCCGTGCTGCAGCGGCGGCCCGGAGAACGGCCCCGCCGCATGCCACCACCAGCCGGCGGCCAGCCCCGCGATGAAGGCGCCGGCCACGGCGAAGCCGAACAGCTGGCGGCGCAGGCCTGTCGTCTTCATCCGGCCTCTCAGAACGGCATGACGAGGTCGTAGATCTCCTGGCCATAACGTGGCCGCTCCACGTCGGTGATGACGCCGCGCCCGCCATAGGAGATACGGGCCTCGGCGACATGGTCGTAGCCGATGGTGTTGGTCGCGGTGATGTCCTGCGGCCGGATCACGCCGGCGATGCGCAGCTCGCGCAATTCGGAATTCACCCGGATCTCCTGCCGGCCGACGATGGCCAGCGTGCCGTTCGGCAGCACCTCGGTGATGATGGCGGCCAGCTTCAGCCGGATCTGCTCGTTGCGGTTCACTTGGCCGGTGCCGGTCGTCTTGGAATCGGTGCTGATCCCGACCAGCTTGTCGGCCTGCACGCCGCTGCCTAAGATGTCGTCGAACAGGAATTCCAGCCCGAACAGATGCGACAGCCCGGCAGACTCGGTGGCCTGGTGCTGGCGCTGGGTGTCGTTGCGCAGCTTGGCCTCGTCGCGGATGTCGATCAGCACGGTCAGGATGTCGCCGACCCGCGCGGCGCGCTGGTCGCCGAAGAAGCTGGTCGCGCCCATGCGCCAGACCGAATTCTTCTGCTGCAGCACCGCTGTCGGCGGCGGCATCGGCAGCGACACCAGCCGCGATTCCGGCATGTCGGCGCGGTCGCCGATGCCGCTCATCTCCGGGTCCTGGCCGATCTCGCCCATCCGGGTGCAGCCGGCGAGCAGCAGCAGGGCGAGAGCCGCGAGCTGGCGCCGTCTCATGGCCCGACGCTCACGCGACCCTCGGCGGTGGCGACGGTGTCGATCGGCGTGCCGCCGGTGGACAGCGCCACCCGCACCGGGGCGCCGAGCGTGGCGTCGCCCATCGCCTTGCCGCGAGCGGTGATGGCCAGGCCGCCCCTGGCGTAGGAAATCATCACCTCCTGGTTGCGCCGGATCACCAGCGGGTCGCCCAGCGATGCCGCCGGGATCGCCCGGCCGGGCGCCAGGGCGCGGCGCGCCTCCTTGCCGACGGCGAGGCCGGCATCGGTCAGGATGCCGTCCAGCCGTGCGGCGGGAACCCGCTGCGGGGTCAGGTCGTCGGCGGCGATGGTTTCGCCGGCCTGGATGCGGCGTCTCGGCACCGGGATCTCGGCCTCCATCCGGGCCAGGCCCTGCACCCGCATCAGCCGCTTGCCCAGGTTCAGCACCGCGTCGAAGCCGCCGGAGCGCGGATCCCACAGGATGGTCTCCACCGCCGCCGCCTCGACCGGCGCCGCGGTGGAAAAACGCACGGCCAGGGCGCCGATGCCGCCGGTCTGGTCCGGCCAGCGCAGGGCGATGGCGTCGGCGATCATCGCTTCCGGATCGGCCGCCGGGGCCGGGGCGGGCAGGGCGAGCAGGATCAGGGCCAGCAGAGGGCCGAGGCGGTGCCGGATCATGCTCATCGCATGTTGGTCGCCGTCTGCGACATCTGGTCGGCGGCCTGGACCACCTTCGAGTTCATCTCATAGGCCCGCTGCGCCGTGATCAGCGCCGTCATCTCGTCGACGACATTGACGTTGGAGGCCTCGACATAGCCCTGGCGCAGCGTGGCGAAGCCGTCGGTGCCGGGCACGCCGCGCTGCGGCTGGCCGGAGGCCGGCGTCTCGCGGAACAGATTGTCGCCCAGCGCTTCCAGCCCGGCCTCGTTGACGAAATTGGCGAGTTCGAGCTGGCCCAGCGTCTGCGGGTCGGTCTGGCCGTCGATATAGGCCATCACCTCGCCCGACCGGTTGATGACGATGTCGCGCGCATTGTCGGGGATGACGATGCCCGGTGAGATCTCGTAGCCGTCGACCGTCACCACCTGGCCTTCGGCGGATTTCTGCAGATTGCCGGCGCGGGTGTAGGCCTCGGTGCCGTCGGGCAGCGTGACGACGAGATAGCCGCGGCCTTCCAGCGCCACATCCAGCTTGTTGTTGGTCAGCGTCAGCGTGCCCTGGGTGTTGATCCGGGTCACCGCCGCCGGCTTGACGCCGAGGCCGAGTTCGACGCCGGCCGGCACGATGGTGCCGGCATCCGACGACATCGCGCCCTGGCGCCGCTGGCTCTGGTAGATCAGGTCCTGGAATTCCGCCCGGGCGCGCTTGAACCCGGTGGTGCTCATATTGGCGATGTTGTTGGCGATGACCTCGACATTCAGCTGCTGTGCCGCCATGCCGGTCGCCGCGATCCCCAGAACCTTCATCTCGTGCTCCCCCTCATGTCCGGCCTCAGGCCACGCGGCCGAGGCGCGTGACGGCATCACGGATCAGCCCGTCGGCATTGGTGTCCAGGCGGTCGGCCCGCTCATAGGCCCGGGTCACGTCCATCATCCGGGTCATCTCCAGGATCGCGTTGACGTTCGATTCCTCGACCATGCCCTGCTCGACCCTGGCGTCCTGGTTGCGGGTGGGCTGGGCGCCGTCCTGGGCGGTGAACAGCAGGCCTTCGCTCTTGCTCAGCACCCGCGGGTCGTCGAAGGACCAGACACCCAGCCGGGCGATCTGTTGCCGGTCGGCGGTGATCGAGCCGTCACCGGCGACCTGGATCCATTGCGCGTCGTCGGGGATGGCGATCGGCTGGCCGCCATCGTCCAGCACCGGGGCGCCGGACAGGGTCACCAGCCGGCCCTCGGCATCGCGTGCCATGCGGCCGTCGCGGGTATAGGCGGGACCATTGGGGGTGTTGACCCGGAAGAAGCCGTCGCCGGAAATCGCCACATCCAGCGGGTTGTCGGTCCGCTTCAGGCCGCCTTCGGAGAAATCGGTGTAGGTGTTGCGGTCGAGGACGAAGGCGACCTGCCCTTCCGGATCGCGCCGGGTCTGGGCCAGCGCCGTGTCGAACAGCATGCGGTCGGCCTTGAAGCCGACCGTGCTCATATTGGCCAGGTTGTTGCCGACCACCTCAAGTTGGCGGCGCAGCGCGACCTCGGATGACAGGCCGACATAGGTGACGTTTTCCATGGCCTCCCCGCGGCAAATCCGATGTAATGATTGCTATACGAGTTCTTGAATTAAGATCAAGACATCGTTTAAGTGCTTTTGAATCCTAGGCGGCGATGCTTAAGAACTGGTTTCGCCGTGCCGCTGACGGGAGCTGCCGCGTGCGAGCGAAAACCGGCTTGGCCATCGCCCTGGGCGCGCCGATCGCCCTGGCGCCGCTGTTTGCGGCGGCCGCGCCGGTGCGGGTCAGCTTCGGCGACCATGCCGATTTTTCCCGCATCGCCGTGCGTCCGGGCACTATCACCGTGACGGCGGAGCGCGACCGGGCGCATTGCGCCGTCGTGCTGCGCGGGGTGGATGCCGCATGGCAGGGCGACATGGCCGCGGCGGGGCGGTTGCCCTCCGGCCGGCTGGCGGATGTGAAAATCGATGCCGACGGCAGCCTCATGGTGTCGGTGCCTTGCACCGCCGAGATGCGGACCTGGCAGGAGGGCGGCCTATTGTTGTTCGACATCAGCGCCGGCCCGGGAAGTCTTCACATGCCGCCGCTGCCGGTACGCCGGCCTGGCCCCGCAGGCCAGCCGGCGGTGGCCGCTGCCGCGCCTGCCGTGGTGGCGGCACCAATCGCTGCCCCGGAGAACGATGCTGAGCGGATCCGCGCGCCGGACCGCCGCGCCGCCGTCGCAGCCGCCTGCGGCTCCGGTCGCGGCTGCCGCGCCTGCCACTCCGGTGGTGGCGCCGACCCCGGCCCCTGCACCGGAGACTGAGACGACAGCGGTCGCACCACCCAGCCTGGCCGGCGTTCCGGCCCTGGAGCCGATGGCATGGCGCGGCCCGGATTACGCCACCGGCCGCCTCGGCCTGACCGGCGAGCGCGGCGAGGCGGCGCTGATCGATGCCGCGCGGTTCTATCTGGCCTGGGGCGAGTGGGGCGAGGCCCAGGACGCCGCGGATGCTGCTGCGGCACTGGACGGCCTGCGGCGCGCCGAAGCGCTGCTGCTGCAGGAGGCGGCGGCGCTGGCGGCCGACCGGCCGTTGCCGTCCTCCTCGATCCTGGCGGCGGGGCCGCGGGAGCATCCGGACTGGCCGCCCTTCGCCACCCTGTCCTGGCTGGCCCAGGGCACGCCGGCGGTCGACCGCGGCGATATCGCCCGCGGCTTGGACCGGATCCACGCCTATGGCCCGGCGCTGGAGGCGGCCTTGCTGCCGCGGCTGACCGAGGCGGCGATCCGCGGCCTCGACGGCACGGCGGCGCGCGCAGCCCGGGAGCGGCTGGAGCCGATGGTGGCGCCGGGGCGGGTCGATGCCGCGGCGGTGCCCTATCTGCGCGGCCTACTGGCCCTGGCGCGGCTGGAGCCGGACGAGGCCACGGCGGCCTTCGCCGATGCTGCCCGCTCTGCCGGCCCCTGGGCGGCTCGGGCCCGGCTGCAGATGGTCGAGGACGGCGGGATGACGCCGGACGCCGCGTCGGATGCCCTGGACGGCCTGGTGGCGGATTGGCGCGGCGGCGATATCGAGATCCGGGCCCAGCATCTGCGCCTCGACCTCGCCGGCCGTCGCGGCGATGCCGGGCAGGAGCTGTCCGCGCTGTCGCGGCTGGCCCGGCTGGCCGGCGACGGGGCGGAGGCGGAAGGCTGGCGCCGGCGGTTCGAGGCCGCCCTGGATGCCGCCTATGACAGGGCCGAACGGCAGGACCTGCCCCTGGCCGCCCTGGTCGGCATCCACACCCGCTATGCCGCTGAGGGCGACCCGGCGGTGCTGGGGCCGCGGACGCTGCGCTATGCCCGGATCCTTCAGGCGGCGGGGCTGAGCCTGGCTGCGCAGGACGCGATGCGGGCGGCGATCGCGTTGGGCACGCCCGATGGCGCGACGGCGCTGGCCGCCGCCGCTCTCGACCGCGCCGACTACACAAGGGCGCTGCACGTCCTGGATGGCGCCACCGGCGATGCCGTGCCGGGGCTGCGCGCCCGGGCGCTGGCCGGGCTGGACGACCGCGCCGGGGCGCTGCAGGCGATCGCCGGCCGGCAGGATGCCGCAGCCTCACGGGCCCGTGCCGGGATCCTGTTCGCCAGCGGCGACTGGGCGGGCGCCCAGGCCGGCTTCGCGGCGGTCGATGCCGCGGACGGAACCCTGTCCCCGGCCGAACGGATGCGCTGGGCTGCGGCGGCGCTGCGGGCCGGCGATGCCAATACGGCGGATGCGCTCGGCCAGCAGCTGGGCGGCGGCGCGGCCCGCCTGCTGTCCAGCGTGCGCGGCGCCACGCCGTCGATCAAGGCCGACCGCAAGGCCGGGCTGGCAGCGCTGCAGGAGGCCGCCCGGGTGCTGGCGACCTTTGACGATGTGTTCGGTCCCGACAAACCGGGGGCGTCCGATGCTGGTGGCTGAGCGGCACGGGAACAAGAAAGGCGACCAGAGATGAATGTGATCGTGGGGCTCGTTGTCGTCGCCGTCTGCGTCATCGGCGGCTATGCCGCGATGGGCGGCAACCTGCTGGTGCTGTGGCAGCCCTGGGAGCTGGTGATCGTGATCGGCGGCACCATCGGCGCCTACATCATCGCCAATCCGAAGACGGTGCTGGTCGACACCGCACGGTCGCTGGGGTCGCTGCTGCGCGGCCGGCCCTATTCCAAGGCCGATTATCTCGACCTGCTCGCCATGGTCTACACCGTGCTGCGCACCGGCCGGGCCAAGGGCTTCAACGAGCTGGAGAAGGATTTCGACGCGCCGGCCGACAGCGGCTTCTTCCAGCGCTATCCCACCGTGCATCGCAACCGGCGGGCGGTGCAGTTCGCCTGCGACTATCTCCGGCTGATCCAGCTCGGCACCCGCAACCCGCACGAGCTGGAAGCGCTGATGGATGAGGAGATCGAGACGCTGGCGCGCGAGCTGTCCAAGGCACCGCGGGCGCTGCAGGCCGCGGCCGATTCCCTGCCGGCGCTGGGCATCGTCGCGGCGATCATGGGCATGGTGAAGGCGATGGGGGCGATCAACTCCTCGCCCGAGGTGCTGGGCCACATGGTCGGCGGCGCCCTGGTCGGCACCTTTTCCGGCATCCTGCTGGCCTATTGCCTGGTCGGGCCCCTGGCCAGCTACGTCGCCGCCCAGCGCGAGGCGGAGGTGAACTACTTCATCTGCATCCGCTCGGCGCTCTCGGCCTATCTGCATGGCTACCAGCCGCAGATCTGCGTCGAATACGCCCGCAAGGTGCTGACCTCCGACATCCGGCCGAGCTTCTTCGAGGTCGAGGACGCGACCCGGAGCCCGGTCCGCGAAGTGGCCTGACCATGGCGACGGCACCGAAGGCCCGGCCGCAGATCATCATCAAGCGCCGCCGCGGCCGCGGCCATGACGATCATGCCAGCCATGGCGCCTGGAAGATCGCCTTCGCCGATTTCATGACGGCGATGATGGCGTTCTTCCTGCTGATGTGGCTGTTGAACGTGACCACGGAGCAGCAGCGCGACGCCATCGCGCTGTATTTCAACCCGATGGCCAGCCAGGCCTCGGGCGGCGGCGAGGGCGTGCTGGACGGCGCCAACGGCGTCTTCGCCTCGAGCCAGGAGGGGCCGGAAAGCGACGTGTTCTCCGGCCAGGGGGCGACGCCGGATCCGGCGCAGGCGGCAGGGCACAAGGGCGATGATGGCACCACGGCCGGCAGCACTGCCCGTGCCGAACCGGCCGAGCTGGTGCCGATCGGATCGCGCCCGGGCCAGGGCCAGGGCGAACTCGCGCCCTATCGCGATGCCGGGCCGTGGCTGGCGATGGGCAGCGCCGAGATCACGCCGACGGGCGAGGGCGCGCGCTTCGCGGCGGTGCAGCAGCGCATCCAGGCCGGGATCGTCGCCGATCTCGATCTCAGCGCGCTGCAGAACAACGTGCAGATCCAGATGGTGGAGGAGGGGATGCGGATCGAGCTGACCGACCGGTCTCAGGCGCCGATGTTCGATGTCGGCTCCGGCCGGATCAGCGCCCAGGGCGCCCGGCTGATCCAGCTGGTCGGCCAGGCGATCGCCGGGCTGCCCAACGCCGTCGCGGTCAGCGGCCACACCGACGGCCGGGCCTATGCCAGCCGCTCCGGCTACGGCAACTGGGAGCTGTCGGCCGACCGCGCCAACGCCGCCCGGCGCGGGCTGGCGGCGGCCGGGGTGGACGAGGCGCGCTTCGCCCGGGTGGAGGGGCTGGCCGACCGGGTCCACCTGCTGCCGGAGGACCCGGCCGACCCGCGCAATCGCCGCATCAGCATCACCATCCTGCGCGCGGCCTAGGCCAAGGACTCGGCCGGAAACCAGTCCTTAAGCAATCCTCGCTAGAGTGGGATTCGGAAGACCCCGTCCGGACCAGTCGAGGAGCGAGAGATGAGCATTCAGAGCGCCATGCAGGCCGGGGTCATGGGCCTGTTCTCGCAGAGCGCGCGGATGTCGTCGATCTCCGACAACATCGCGAACAGCGGCACGGTCGGCTACAAGCGGGCGAGCGTCGATTTCTCGACCCTGGTGACGCCCTCGGCCGGCGGTTCCTACGCGGCAGGGGGCGTCTCGGCCAATGCCCGGCTGCAGATCAGCAAGCAGGGTATCATCGGCCCCGGCACCAACACCACCGACCTCGCCATCTCCGGCCGCGGCTTCTTCCTGGTGAGCAATTCGACGACCGGTGATGCGACGGCCAAGACCGCGCTGACCCGCGCCGGGTCGTTCCTGCCGGACGAGAACGGCAATCTGCGCAACACCGCCGGCTACTACCTGCTGGGCTGGCCGGCCAAGGCGGATGGCAGCATCGGCCCGGTGGACCAGGACGGCATCGGGTCGCTGGGGGTGGTGAACGTCAACAACGTCACCGCCGTCGGCCAGCCGACCACCAAGATCGGCTTCAGCGGGAATCTGCCGGCCGACCAGACCGGCCCGAACGCGCCGACCGTGCCGTTCAAGACCTCGGCCGAGTTCTTCTCGCCGCTCGGCACCTCGGACCGGCTGTTCATGGAATGGCAGCCCTCGACCACCAAGAACCAGTGGAAGCTGACCGTCAGCAACGCCGCCGGCAACAAGTTCGGCAGCGTCGACGTCACCTTCAACGACAGCGGCGCCAATGCCGGCCAGCCGGCGAGCTGGAGCAACGCCACGGCCACCGGCTTCGGCGGCTTCACCTTCGAC
>NZ_JBYRFX010000327.1:0-6164 GCF_057815775.1 Inquilinus sp. | reverse complement strand
CTGCTGCTGACGCCGCGCATCATCGACGTCATCAGCAGGAACACGAACAGCCCCGGCATGGCGATCAGCATGATCCGGCCATAGGCGGCGGAATCCGCCAGGATGTCGGGCGGCGTTCCCACCGCGGCCAGCAGCGACCGGGCGAAGGCACCGCCGAACAGGGCGACGAACAGCCCGGCCAGGATTGTCACCGACAGCGTCGTGCCAGCGATCGCCTTGACCTTGTCCGGGTCCTTGGCGCCCCAGGCCTGGCCGATCAGCACCGCGGCGCCGCCGCCGAGGCCGATGATGAACGAGATGAAGAAGAACAGGATCGGGAAGAAGGCCGAGACGGCAGCCAGCGCCCCGACCCCGATCATCTGGCCGAGATAAATGCCGTTGATGGTGCCGGACAGGGCCTGGAGGATGTTGCTGAGCATCATCGGCCCGAGGAACAGCAGGAACGTCTTCCACAGGGATGAGGCGGGTGCCGTGACGGCGGGCGGCGGCCCGGGACGCGGGGCGGCGGTGTCGATGACTTTGGACATGATGAGCCCTTCCCCCCTCAGGCCGGCCGGGGCGCGTCGAATACGACCCCGTCAAAAACCAAGGCGGCCAGCCGCAATGCATGATCCCGGATGTCGTCCGGCCAGGAAGCGGCCAGCGCCTGGAAGCGTGCGCCATCCTGGGCGAACAGCGCGCGCGACGCGTCCTCGAAGCCGGGCCGGTCGCCCGCCATCGCCCGCATGAAGCGATAGACGGCGTCCTGCGCCTGGCGCTGCCGGTCGCGCCCCTCGCCGCTGCGCCGGGCCTCGTCGACCAGGCGGCGCAGCGTCACCGAAGCGCCGCCGGGCTGCTGCGCCAGCCAGTCCCAATGCCTCGGCAGCAGCGTTACCTCGCGGGCGACGACGCCCAGCCGCGGCCGGCCCGGGCCACGCGGCCCCTCCACCGCCGGGACGTCCGCAGCGGCCGGAAGCCGGGCCAGCACCTCGGCCTCGCTGCCGCGCAGGTCGAATTCGACCAGCAGGCTGGTGGCGTCATCGAACACCAGCACCGGCGCCGTGCCGCCGCTGTCGGCCGCCCGCTTCACCGCCAGCGCGACATCGGCCAAGGGGCCGGAGGCGATGCGGCGGGCGCCCTCGAAGGCGGTGCAGGTCGGGATCGGTGTATCGGTGGCATCCGGGGTCATGGCGCCCTCCTGCGGCGCAAACTGGAAGTGCCGCCTTATACCCGGGTAAAAATCGCCCGTCAATTCCACCCGGGCAAAATTCAGCATCCCCACATGATCAGGGGGCGTCGCGGCAGACCGCCTCGATGTTGTGCCCGTCCGGGTCGAGGATGAAGGCGCCGTAATAGTCCGGGTGGTACTGCGGCCGCGGCCCGGGCCCGCCATTGTCGCGGCCGCCGGCGGCCAGCGCCGCGGCGTGGAACCGGTCCACGGCCGCCCAGTCCGGCGCGGCAAAGGCGACATGGGTGCCGGTGACGCCGCCGGGCTTGAGCCCGATCCAGAAGAAGGCCTTCCGGCCGACGCCATAGCCGGCGGCGTCCTCGCCATCGGCATACAGCCGGGTGATGCCGATCGCCGCCAGCGCCGCGTCATAGAAGGCCTGCGACAGCGCGAAATCGCCGACCCCGATCGTCACGTGATCCAGCATCCCGTCCTCCCGCGATTGCCGTCGATCCGCGACGCCATTATCGCAGCCCGGCGGCCAGTCCGGAAGACCGGCGTCCCGTCGCCGGGGTCGGCCTGTCCGTGCACACGGTCGAGGACCACGTCAAATCGTTGATCTGGAAGCTGCGGGCGTCGAGCCGGACCGAGGTCGTGACCACGGCGCTGCAGCTCGGCCTGCTTGCCCCGAATCCGGCGCACGGGTCCCGACCGCCCCTGCCGGCCTGGAGGCCGGCCGATGCCGAACCGACGGCCTGCATTCGATGCTTCACGAATAGTAAGCCAAAGCGGAAACCAATTCTTGCAGCTCCCGGTCCGGCCTGATAGTTAGCTGATGCAGAAACTATCCGCCCAAGGGAGCGCGACGATGGCCCTGACCCTGTATTTCCATCCCCTGGCGTCGTTCTGCCACAAGGTCCTGATCGCCCTGTACGAGGCCGGGACGCCGTTCGAGGGCCGCATCGTCGATTTCGGCAACCCGGCCTCGGCTGCCGCGTTCCTGGACCTGTGGCCGGTGGGCAAGATGCCGGTGCTGCACGATGCCGGCCGCGGCCGGACGATCCCGGAAACCAGCATCATCATCGAGTATCTCGACCGGCATCATCCCGGTCCGGCGCCGATGATCCCGCAGGATGCGGACCAGGCGCTGCAGGCGCGGCTGTGGGACCGGTTCTTCGACCTCTATGTCCAGGGGCCGATGCAGAAGCTGGTGGCCGACCGGATGCGGCCGGCCGACGGCAAGGATCCGCAGGGCGCCGCGGAGGCCCGGGCGACGCTGGCGATGGCCTATGGCATGATCGAACGGCAGCTGGAGCAGGGCCCCTGGGCCAATGGCGACGACTTCGGCATCGCCGATTGCGCCGCCGCACCCGCGCTGTTCTACGCCACCATCATCGTACCGCTGGGCCCCGAGCATCCGCGCACCGCCGCCTATTTCGACCGCCTGGCCGACCGCGCGTCGGTGGCGCGCACGCTGCGGGAGGCGCAGCCCTATTTTCCCCTGTTCCCGATGCGGGACGCCATCCCCGCCCGCTTCCTGGCCTAGTGGGCCATGCAGGGATCCCACCAGCCCCCCGACGCCGCCCATCTCGACCGCCTGTTCCACGCGCTGGCGGACCCAACCCGGCGCGCCATGGTCGAACGGCTGGGCCGCGGCCCCGCCTCGGTGAAGGAGCTGGCGCGGCCGCTGGCGATGGCCCTGCCGTCGGTGCTGAAACACCTGCATGTGCTGGAGGCGGGCGGCATCGTGCTGTCCGACAAGGCCGGCCGTGTCCGCACCTACCGGATCGAGACAGCCGCGCTGGCCCAGATCGAGCAATGGGTCGCGGCGCGCAAGGCGTCCTGGACCGATCGCTTCGACCGCCTGGACCAATACCTGGCCGACACCGCCGATGAGCCCGGAGCCGAATCATGACCGCCCGATCCACAGCACACGACACCTTCGTCATCGAGCGGCTGGCGCTGGATGTGATCGAGACACCGCCGGGCACACCCCGGCACTGACGCCGGCCGGCGTTGCGCAGCGGGCTCGGCCATCCCATAAATGAACATTCGTTTACAATAGAGAGTGCCGTGCCCCGCCCCCGTTCCCTGTCCGACGAAGCGCTGCTCGACGGTGCCCTGGCGGTGATGCGCCGGGTCGGGCCGGAGGGCACGACCTTCGCCGCGGTGGCGGCGGAGACCGGGCTGGCCCCCGCCACGCTGGTGCAGCGCTTCGGCACCAAGCCGGCACTGGTGCAGACGGCGCTGCTGCGCGCCTGGGACCAGCTGGACGCCCGCACCGCCGAGGCCGATGCGGCAGCGCCCGCGACCCCCGCTGGGGCGGTGGCGTTGCTGGTCGCCCTGTCCGGCGACTATGGCGAGGGCGACGACTATGCCGAAGGGCTGCTGGTGCTGCGCGAGGACATGCGCGACCCGGTGCTGCGCCGCCGCGGCGTGGCCTGGGGCGAGAGACTGGCCGGCGTGCTGGGCCGGCGGCTGGCCGATGCGTCCGGGCCGCGGCCGGATCTCGGCCGGCTGATGGCGGCGCGGTGGCAGGGCGCCGTGCTGTGGTGGGGCTTCGAACGCGGCCGGCGGCTGGCCGGGGCGGTGACGGCGGAGCTGGAGGCCTGGTGCCGGACGGTCGGGGCCGGTTCGTAGACCCTGCCCATCAGCTCCTGTCGTTGTCCGTCACCCGGCTGGTCAGCAATTCGCCCGCACGCTCCAGCACCGGATAGGCGGCGGCCGCCACGATTTGGCCGTTGACCCGCTTCATGTCGCGCAGCAAATCGAGATGCAGCGCGCTGGTCTCCGCCGTGTCGCGCCGGCCGGTGCGCAGCCGGTCGAAATGCGACTGGGTGGCCGCCGCCTCCAGGTCGCGGAACGTCACCTTCTCCTCGACCAGCATCCGGGCGGTGCGGCGATCTTCGGTCATGAACAGCGACGCGGCGGTGCGCAGGTTGACGGCCAGCCGGTCCATCATCGACAGCAGCTCGGCCTCCCCCTCCTTCGAGAACACCAGGCCGCGCTTCATCCGCTTGGTGGCGTGCGGCAGCAGGTTGCGGTCCACCACGTCGCCGGCCTGTTCCATGTTCATGGCGAAGTTCAGGATCTCGCCGAGCCGGCGGTGGTCCGCCTCGCTGAGCCCGTCGGGGTCGAGCGAGGTGAGGTAGTTCTTGATCGCGGTGTTCAGGTGATCCAGCACGTCGTCCATGCGGTGGGTCTCGGCGATCAGCCGGCGGTCGCCGGTCTGCAACGCATCGCGGGCGCCGTGCAGCATCGTCTCCAGCACGTCCGACAGGCGCATCGCCTCACGCGCAGCACCACCCAGCGCGACGATCGGCGTCTCGCGCGCCGCGGCGTCGAGATAGAGCGGCCGTGACGGGTCGGCCGGGTCGACACGCCGCGGCAGCAGGCGCCGCAGCAGCTTGGCGTAGGGCGTGAGCAGCGGGAAGAAAATCACCGCTAGCGCCAAGTTGAACAGGGTGTGGAAATCCGCCACGGCGCGGGCGTTGTCGGGTTCGATCGTCACCATGAATTCGCCGATCGGCCCCAGCAGCACCATGGCCAGCAGCACGCCCAGGCCCCGGTTGATGAGATTGCCGTATGGCAGCCGCCGGTCGGCGGGGTCGCCGCCCGACACCCCTTCGATGACAGGGTTGATCGCGGTGCCGAGATTGGCGCCCAGCACCAGGGCAAAGGCCGCTTCCGGCGGCACCACGCCATTGGCCGCCAGCGACATGATCAGCAGCACCACCGCCACGCTGGAATGCGCCGCCCAGGTGAAGGCCGCGGCCAGCAGCACGTCCAGGATCGGCGTGGTCGAGATCGCGCCCAGCAGCAGGCGCAGGCTGGGCGCATCCTCATAGGGAATCATCAGCTGCAGCAGCTGGTGCAGCGCCATCAGCATCAGGCCGAGGCCGATGAAGACCCGGCCGAGATCATGCGTCTGGGTGCTGGAATCGCGGCGGAACAGCAGGAAGCCGATCAGGACCAGCGCCGGCGCGGCCTCGGCGACGTCGAAGGACAGGACCTGCACGATCAGCGTGGTGCCGACATTGGCGCCCAGCATCACGGCCAGCGCCGGCACCAGGTCGACCAGGCCACCCGCGGCGAAGGCGGACACCATCAGGCCGGTGGCCGTGCTGCTCTGCAGCACGGCGGTCACGCCGATGCCGGCGAAGAAGGCGCGGAACCGGTTCTTCAGGGCGCTGCCGAGGATGGCGCGCAACTTCGGGCCGAAGGTGCGCTGAATTCCCGTCTGCACCATATGCGTGCCCCACAGCAGCAGGGCGATGGCGCCGGCGAGATCGATCAGGGTGACGGGGAAGCTCATTCTCGAAATATCCTTCGCGGCGTCCGAAGGCGTTCGCCTCTCGCCGCGTCTTCACATAGTCTCGGGTCAAGGCTTGGCCGGGGCTTGCCAAAATGCGACCGGATAGGACGGAACCCCGGCAATGGCGCAATCGTTCCCGATGGGCCGGAGCGGTCGAGGCTGGCCGGACAGCAATATCGGGGGAACCGCCGTGCCCGGCAAGTCCAAGGCCATTCGCATGCAGTACGGCGCCCTGCCTTATCGCCGCAGGGATGACGGCTCGATTGAGATCCTGCTGCTGACCTCGCGCCAGACACGCCGCTGGATCATCCCGAAAGGTTGGCCGATCAAGGGCCTGAAACCGGCGAAATCCGCGGCCCGCGAGGCCTATGAGGAGGCCGGCGTGCGCGGGACGGTGAAGGCGAAGTCGATCGGCAGCTTCGTCTACGAGAAGGGGCTGGAGGACGGGCTGACCGTGCCCTGCGAGGTGCGCGTCTTTCCGCTGCTGGTCACACGCCAGCACAAGACCTGGCCGGAAGCCCACCAGCGTGAGTCGAAGTGGCTGGACCCGGCGGAGGCGCTGCCGTTGCTGGAGGAACCGGCGCTGCGCGCACTGATCGCCGCCTTCGTCACCCGGATGGCGGAGCACGCCGCAGCCGAGTGAGGCGGCGTGCAGCCGCAGGGCCGCCAGCGGTTTTGACGACGGTCCGCTTTGGTGGCAGG
>NZ_JBYRFX010000326.1:0-37196 GCF_057815775.1 Inquilinus sp. | reverse complement strand
CGAAGGCGTCGACAACATCAAGATCAACATCTCCGGCGACGATCTGGGCCCGAAGGCCGGCGGCGGCGCCACCGTGATGCGCGAGGACGAGGTCCGCATGGCGGTCGCCGTGGCGCGCGACTTTGGCAAGAAGATCAACTGCCACGCCCGCGCCGCGGAATCGGTGAAGCGTGCCGTGCGCTGCGGCGTCGACGTGATCTATCACTGCGAATCCGCCGACGAGGAAGCCCTCGACATGCTGGAATCGGTGAAGCACAAGGTCTTCGTCGGCCCGGCCATCGGCATCATCTACGGCACCCTCTACGAGGGCGAGCCGTTCGGCTTCACCCGCGAATTCGCCATCAGCATCGGCATGCAGCGGGTGCTGGACAGCAGCCGCGTCGTCTACACCGAGCTGCGCAAGCGCGGGGTCAAGGCGCTGATCGGCGGCGATTACGGCTTCGCCCAGTCGCCGCAGGGCCAGAACGCCCGCGACCTCAAGCATTTCGTCGACCTGCTGGGCTACAGCCCGAGCGAGGCGCTGGTGTGCGGCACCCGCTACGGCGGCGAAGTGATGGGGCTGAAGGGCGAGCTGGGCGAGGTCAAGGACGGCTACATCGCCGACCTGCTGCTGGTCGATGGCGACCCGCTGCAGGATCTCGACATCATGGTGCACGAGAAGAACCTGCTCGTGATCATGAAGGACGGCGCGCTGTACAAGGACCAGTCCGCGGTGCTGAGCGCATCCCGGGGCGCGGTCGCCGCCTGACCATGGCGGATCCCGCGGTTCCGATCGACGTCGATCCCGACAGCGGGATCTGGCGCACCGACGCCCTGCCGATGGTCTATCTGCCGCGCCACTTCCTGGTGAACAACCACCGGGCGGTGGAGGCGGCGATGGGGATCGAGCCGTATCGCGCCATCCTGCGCGATGCGACCGAGACCTCGGCCCTGCACTGGTGCCAGGTGCAGAGCCGGACCTACGGCCTGACGCCGGAACAGGCGTTCCATCACTACTTCAACCGGCTGTCGCAGCGCGGCTGGGGCCAGTTCGCGGTGGAGGAGCTGGACCTGGAACGGCGGCGCGGCTGCATCGGCCTCGCCCACTCCGTCTTCGCGCTGGAATACGGGCCGGGCATGGACCGGCGCGTCTGCTACATGTTCGAAGGCTTCATGATCGGCGCCTTCCGCCATGTGCTGGGCGAGGATGGCACTGCGGCCCGGATCACCTGCCGGGAAACCAGCTGCACCGCCCATGACGGCGGCGACTTGTGCCGCTTCGAGTTCGGGGTCGAATGATCCCGGCTCGGCATTTGTTTGACGCCAACGGCCCAGAATAGAGACCCGTCATCGCGAGCCCCGCAGGGGCGTGGCGATCCAGCGGCACCATCCCGCCGCTGGATCGCCACGTCGCTTCGCTCCTCGCGATGACGGATCAGGAATTGGGGCCGCCGGTGTAAGCCGGCGGCCCCTCCCCTTCAGATCCGCGCGAACTTCACGCACATCGGCGTGCCGATGTCGATGTCATGGCCGGTCGGCGTCAGCGCGCCGGTGTCGCCATCGATGGCGAAGACGGCGATGCGGTCGCTGTCCTGGTTGCAGACCAGCAGGAAGCGGCCGGACGGGTCGATCGTCATGTCGCGCGGCGTCTTGCCCCCGCACGGCGTGTGGCCCAGCGGCGACAGCGTGCCGTCGGCCGGGTCGAAGCCGAAGACGGCGACGCTGTCATGGCCGCGATTGGCGCCGTAGACGAAGCGCCCGTTGGGGTGGAGCTGGATGCCCGAGCAGTGGCTGGCGGGAGCGCCGGCCGGCACGGCCGAGGCCGTATCGGCGATCGTGAACCGCCCGGTCGCCGCGTCGTAGCGCAGCGAGACGATGGTCGAATTCAGCTCGCAGATCAGCAGCGCGAAGCCGCCGTCGCGATGGAAGGCGATGTGGCGCGGCCCGCTGCCCGGCAGCAGGGCACTGCGCACCCGGGTCGCCCCATCCAGCAACCCGTCCGGGCTGAACGGATAGGAGAACACCGCATCGAGGCCGAGATCGGCGACCACGGCGAAGCGATTGTCCGGCGCCGTGACCACGCAATGCGGATGCGGCCGGTCCTGCCGATCGGGGTTCGGGCCTTTTCCCTCATGCGCCGCGCTGGAATGGGCCGGTGCCAGCCAGCCGCCGGCGCCGATCCGGTAGACGGCGATGGCCTGGTTCGAGCCCTCGTCCATCGCCCCCGTGGCGTAGTTCGCGACCAGCAGGAACCGGCCGGTCGCGTCGAAGCTGCTGTGCGCCGCGGTGCTGCCCAGGCTGCTCTGCTTGTTCAGCGGGCGCAGCCGGGGCGTGTTTGCGTCGATGGCATAAGCCTCGACGGTGCCCTCGGCCCAGCCGAACACTTCGCTGTTGGCATAGAGGGTACGGCCATCGGCAGCGATCGACAGGTAGCTCGGGTTGTCGACGCCCAGGGTCTCGCACAGCGGGGTGGCCGCGCCGGTCGCCTCGTCGAAGCCGTACAGGCTCAGGCCCCTGCCATGCGCCTCGGCGAAATAGGGGGCGGGCCGGTTGAGGCCCCCGACAACCATGATGGTCCTGCTGCTCATCCCGTCCCCTGTCCGCTCGCGCCGCCGGCCGCCGCCAGCCTGATGTTTCCGATCTCCTTGTAAGTCACGGCCAGCCTGGGCTTGTCAATATATCGGACAAAGCTAGGGGTGCCGTCAGGCGTAGCGGGCCGCCGCCATGGCCGCGGTCGCCACGGCCAGCAGGATCGCCGCGACCCGATCGGCGATCGCCATGCGGGAGCGCGCCGCCGCCTCGTCGTCCCGGCGCAGCCGCCCGAGCGCACCGCCGCCGACCACCGCCTGGACGGCGACGGCGACCAGCGCGGCGACCGCGCCGGCACCCAGGACATGCTCGGTCGGGCCGGCCGCGCCCTCATGCAAGGTCAGCCAGAGATAGGCGCCGGTGATCACTGCCACGGCAGCCGCCCCCATCTGCGGCCGGAACAGCCGGTCGCCGCCCGCCCCGGCCGTCCGTGCCAGCACGAAGGTGGAGCCGGCCCAGAATACGGCGGCGAGAACATGCAGAGACAAGGCTATCATCAGGGCCAGTTGCACGGTGTCGCTCCTGCATTGCACCTGAATTAGCTATACACAATGTTTATCTGAATGGCCCGGGGTGCCGATGTCGACACGGACCTATGTCAGTTCGGTGCGGACGGCTGCGGCGGCCGAGAAGCGCGATCGCGTGATCCAGGCCGCCGCGCGCTTCCTGCGTGAGGAGAGCATCGCCGCCTTCTCGCTGGACGCTGTCGCCAAGGCGGCGGGGGTGACGCGGCTGACGGTCTACAACCAGTTCGGCTCGCGGCGCGGCCTGTTCGAAGCCGTGTTCGACGAGATCGCGGATCGCGGCCGGCTGGTGCGGCTGCAGGATGCCATGGCGCTGCCCGACCCGCGCGCCGGCCTGGACCGGGTAATCGAGATCTTCTGTGAGTTCTGGGGCAGCGACCCTGCCGTGGGACGGCTGCACGACGCCATGGCCCTGGACGACGAATTCGCCCAGGCGCTGCTGGCGCGGAACGAGCGCCGGCGGCAGATGCTGGGGGTGCTGATCGCCCGGATGGCGCAGGGCCGGGTGCCGCCTGAGGCCCAGCGGGATGCGGTCGACCTGATCTTCGCGCTGACCAGCTGCGCCATGTTCCGGATGCTGGCGTCGGACCGATCGGCGCCGGCGGTCTGCGGCCTGATCCAGGATGCTGCCCGGGCCGCGATCGACAGGGTCGGGCCTGGCTGAGTCCCCGTCAGGCGGCGACGGAGAGCCCGTCCATGACAGAGGGGTTCGCCCCGGCCAGATCGACCCAGGCCTTCAGCGGCAGATGATCCGAAGCGATGCGCGCCAGCGGGCTGCGATGCACCTGAACATGGTGCAGGATGCCCTGCGGCCAGCCAAAAATCCGGTCCAGCGAGACCAGGGGCATCGGCGCCGGAAAGCTGGGTGGGCTCGCGCTCGGCGGCCCGAACAGCGCATCCAGCGGCCGCAGCGAGGAGCGACGGCCGGGGCGCCATTCGTTCAAATCGCCCACCAGCAGCGTCGGCATGGTTTCGCCCTCGGCAATGGTGTCGAGGATCATGGCGGCCTGGCGCATGCGGCAGCGGCGCAGCAGGCCGAAATGGGCGGCGACCACGCGCAGGCGGCCGGCCGGCAAGGCGAGTTCGGTGACAATGGCACCGCGGGGCTCGGCCCCCGGCAGGGTCAGGCGGCGCAGGCGGGTGACCGTGCTGTCACGCACCAGCAGGGCGTTGCCGTGCCAGCCATGGCCGTCGGGCAGGTCGGAGACATGGACGATGTGCAGACCGCTCTCGCGCCGCAGCGTCTCGGCGTCCAGCAGGCCGGATCGTCGGCCGAACCGGCGGTCGACCTCCTGCAGCGCGACCACGTCGGCGTCGAGTTCGCCCACCACGGCAGCGATGCGCGCCGGGTCGAACCGCCCGTCGAGGCCGACGCATTTGTGGACGTTGTAGGAGCCGATCACGACCGGCTTCGCCGCCGCGGTATCGGGGAGACAGGAAGACGCAAACGGCAGGGCCATCTCGACTCCGGCTAGGCCGGGACGATCAAAACAAATCCCGGAGACTTGTATCTAACCCGTTACAACGGCCGCGCCAAGATGGCGCGACCGAATGTAACGTCGTAACGAAGCGGCAATCAGTCGGGATAGACCGGCTTGTAGGCCTTGGCCTCGATCTGCGCCTTGATGTCGTCCGGGCGCGGCACGCGGGCCAGGCCGTGGTCGTAGATGTATTCCGCGACCTTGGTGGCGACATGCAGCGAGGCGGCCAGGATCTGGCTCTGCGGCGGGTAGATCAGCCCCTTCTCCAGGCTGTCCTCGCCGACCTGTTCGGCCACCGCGCGGGCGGCGACGATGAACATCTCCTCGGTGACGCGCGTCGCCTCGGTCGCGTAGACCGCCATGCCCATCGCCGGGAAGATGTAGACATTGTTGCCCTGGCCGGGGACGAAGCGCTTGCCGTCGACCTCGACCGGCGGGAACGGGCTGCCGCTGGCGAACACCGCCCGGCCCTGCGACCAGCGATACGCCTCCTCCGCCGTGCATTCGGAGCGCGAGGTCGGGTTGGAATAGGGGAAGATGATCGGCCGGTCGTTCACCTCGGCCATCGCCTCGATCACATGCTGGTTGAACAGCTTGGGCACAGTGCTGACGCCGATGATGCCGTTCGGCTTCAGCGCCTTCACCGCCTCGGTGAAATCGCCGATCGGATCGCGGTCGAGCGCGAAGGGCCGCTGGAATTCCGCGAGGTCGGTGCGCGACGTCACCATCAGGCCGTTGATGTCGAACAGCGCGTTGCGCTTGCGCGCCTCGGCGATATCCAGCCCTTCCAGCGCCATCGCCTGCGACAGCAGCTCGGCGATGCCGGTCGCGGCCGACCCGCCGCCGAGGAACAGGAAGCGCTGGTCCGCCAGCTTGCCGCCGGTGATGCGCAGGCTGGCATAGATGCCGGCGAGCGCCACCGCCGCGGTGCCCTGGATATCGTCATTGTAGGTGCAGACCTTGTCGCGGTAGGTCGCCAGGATCGGCACCGCATTGACGTTGGCGAAGTCCTCCCACTGGATACAGCACTTCGGGTACAGCTGCTGCACCGCCTCGACGAATTCGGCGATGAAGGCGTGGTACTCGTCGCCGCGCACCCGCTCCTCGCGCAGGCCGAGATACAGCGGGTCGTCGAGCAGGTCCTGGTTGTTGGTGCCGACGTCGAGCACGATCGGCAGGCACACCTCCGGCGGCACGCCGGCGCAGGCGGTGTAGAGCGACAGCTTGCCGATCGGGATGCCCATGCCGCCGAGGCCGAGATCGCCGAGGCCGAGGATGCGCTCGCCATCGGTCACGACGATGAAGCGTACATCCTCATGCGGCCAGTGGCCCATCAGCTCCTTCAGCCGGCCCTTGGCCGTGATCGGCAGGTACAGGCCGCGCGCCGCCCGGAAGATGTGGTTGAACTTCTGGCAGGCCTCGCCCACCGTCGGGGTGTAGACCAGCGGCATGAAGGTCGCCGGGTCGGACATCAGCACCGCGTAAAACAGCGTCTCGTTCCGCGCCTGCAGGTCGGACAGCAGCAGGTATTTCTGCAGGTCGACGTCGAGATTCGCCAGTTCGGTGTGGATGCGGGCAACCTGGTGCTCCAGCGAGCTCGGCGTCGGCGGCAGCAGCCCTTCCAGCCCATGCCGGCGGCGCTCCTCCGCCGTGAAGGCGCTGCCCTTGTTGGACCGGGGGTCGCGCAGCAGGGCATAGCCGGTGCGGGGCGTGTCTGAGGCCATGGCAATCTCTCTCGTCAGGGCGTTGAGCGTCGGCGTCAGGCTAAGATCCCAGAGTGAAATCCCGGCGCGACATGGCGCCGCGCCGGGAGAGAACCTTACCTTAGGACGGCCTTGCACCGTGCAAGCCTCAATCGGATTGGGAATGACCTTGACCTTTCGGTATCAGGGGCGCCACGCACCACTCAGGGCAGTGGCACCAAAATCGCGGATCGCTTGAGCGGTTCGCTCCGGTTGCTCGATCTGAGGCAAATGACCGGCATTATCGATTGTCTGGAAGCAAGCCCCTGGGATCCGCCGCGCATATTCCTTCCCGTATTCGGGTGTAACAATGCCATCGTCGCGACCCCACAGCATGAGCGAGGGCACGGTGATGCGGGGAAGTCGTTCCGCAAGTGTCGGGTCGTGCATGAAGGGTTCGCCCGCATAGCTCATCAGCACGCGCTGGTTTGCCTGCCTTTGCGCGGCCGCATCGGGGCTGGGCGGCCGAGCCTTTGCCGGGTCCGCGAAGGACAGTTTGATCAGGTCCTCCACGGGCATCGACCGCGGATCCGCGATCGGTCCGGTGCTTTCGGTCGGCTCGAGTCCGACCGCGCCAATGAGGATGATGCCGGCTAGCGACGGCGACTGCCGAGCGGCCATTTCCGCCGCGATCCAGCCGCCGGCGGAATTGCCGACAACGATGACGTACTGGAGTTTCAGCTCGTCGAGAAGCGCAATGTAGCTTTCTGCCAGATCGCCGATCGATGCCATCCAGACCGGACGCTCGGTCGCGTCAAATCCTGGGTGAGTTGGCAGAATGAGATCGAACCCATCGAGCACGCCGAACAGCGGGCGCATCGACGCGGGGCCCGCCCCGCCGTGCAGGAGAAGCAAAGGCCATCCACTCCCTCTCCGGTCGACGTCGAGGGTCAAGGTCCCGGCTGATAAGCGGATCGAGAGGCTGTTCATGACGGCAAGTTCCTATCCATCTTGTCGCCACGTTAATTTTCGCAGCAATCCCCCCTTTGATATCGCCAATTGGGCGAACGGAAAATATTGTGGCGTCCGCATTTGCTTCGCGAGCGTCCGGGAATGATTGATCCTCTGTCCGACATCCTCACGGTGCTCAGGCCACAACGACAAGGTTCGGGCGCGATCGATTTCGGCGGCGAGTGGGAGGTAATATTCCCGGCTCACCGCGGCGTTCGATGCTATGCCGTCAGCCGGGGCCAATGCTGGATCGACGTCGATGGTTTAGGCGAGGCGGTACACCTCCTTCGCGACGACTGTGTGCTGCTTGCGAGTGGAAAGCCGTTCCGGATCGGAAATGCCGCGAGTGCAGAACTGACCACTCCCTGCGACCCGGCCCTGTTCTCACAAGACACGATTGCGACGGTAAACGGGGGTGGCGCCTGTGTCCTCATCGGTGGACACTTTCTCCTCGACGATACGCACGCGCAGCTTCTGTCGAGCGCGCTCCCGCCACTCGTTGTCGTGCGGGATCCAGGGCAGCGTGCAGCGTTGGGTTCGGCGCTTAAAGGATTGTGGGTTGAACTGGCGACACCTCAGCCGGGTGGCCGCCTCATTATCGACCATTTGAACCAGATGATGCTGATCTTCGCGTTGCGGCTCTACGTCCGTTCCGAAGCTCAACGCCCGACAGGTTGGCTGTCGGCACTGGCCGACAAGCGGATCGCAAAGGCGCTCGCCGGCATCCACGCTTCGCCCGAGAAACCCTGGACATTGCACGCGCTCGCAGCGGAGGCCGGCATGTCGCGCACCGTCTTTGCCGAGAGCTTCAAAGGTCTCGTTGGTGTCACGCCCATGGCTTATCTCAACGAATGGCGGCTGGCGACCGCAGCCCATCGTCTCAGTGATTTCAACGTGCCTGTGGGCGAGGTCGCTTTCGCCGTCGGATACGGTTCGGGAACCTCCTTCAGCACAGCATTTCGGAGAATGTACGGTGTCGCTCCGAGCGATTACGCAAGACTTCACAGCCGACAGCACACACGATCGAGAGCGCGCGTCCAGCCCACCGAGGTCGAAAAGAAGGCGGTCGAACTGGCCAAACGACGGAGCCAATAGATCAGACGTAGCCGTCTCCAAGGCGCCATGGAGCATGCTCGGAGACGAGAAGGGCTTGCACGGCGCAAGCCCTTCTGACCATCAGCTCTAGGACTTGAACACGATCATCTTCTCCTGGGTCATCTCGCGCATCGTCCAGGGGATGCCGCCGATGCCGGCACCGGACTGGCGCTGCCCGGCGAAGGGCATCCAGTCGGTGCGGAAGGCGGTGTGGTCGTTGATCATCACCGCCGAGCCGTCCAGCCGCGGCGCCACCTGCAGCGCGAAGCCGAGATCCTGGGTGAAGATGGCCGACTGGAAGGCCACCGGCAGGCTGTTGGCGGCCTGGATCGCGGTCCCGACCTCAGCGAAGCCATAGACGCAGGTCACCGGGCCGAACACCTCCTCGCGGGATATCTTCGCGTCCGGCTTCGGCTCGACCAGCACGGTGGCGGCGAGCGTGGTGTCGGACAGGCGCCCGCCACCCGTGGCGACCCGGGCGCCGCCGGCCTTGGCATCCTCGATCCAGGACAGCACCCGGTCCGCCTCGCGCGGCAGGATCAGCGGCCCGACCTCGGTCGCCGGCAGCAGCGGGTCGCCGACGTTGAGGGCCTCGACCGCGGCGGTGAAGCGGGTCACGAACTCGGCCTTCACGGAATCATGGACGAAGATGCGCTGGACCGACACGCAGACCTGGCCGGCATGGTAGTAGCCGCCCTTCACCAGCGACGGGATGGCCCGGTCGAGATCGGCGCTGCGATCGACGATGACGGGCGCGGCGCCGCCATGTTCCAGCGCGCTGCGCGTGCCCGGCGCCAGCTTGCTGTGCAAATGCCAGCCGACACGCGCCGAGCCGATGAAGCTGAGGAACGCGACGCGCGGATCGGTCGCCAGGGCCTCGGCCAGGTCGTTGCCCTCGGGCAGGAAGGTCTGGCACCACGGCTCCGGCAGCCCCGCCTCGCGCACCAGCGCCACGAATTCCAGGCAGCTCAGCGGTGTGGTCGCGGCCGGCTTGATGATGATCGGGCAGCCCACCGCGATCGCCGGCACCACCTGGTGCACGATCAGGTTCAGCGGGTGGTTGAAGGCGGAGATCCCGGCGACGACGCCGATCGGCTCCTTGATGGTGAAGGCCAGGCGCCCGGTGCTGGCCGCGGTCAGCCCCATCGGGATCTCGCGGCCGGCGAAATTCCGCAGCTCGTCCGCCGCGTTCTGGACGCCGTCGACGGCACGGCGCGCCTCGATCAGCGCATCGGTCAGCGGCTTGCCGCCTTCCCGCGCGATCAGCCTGGCGAAATGGTCGACCTTGGCGGCCAGCAGCTCCGCCAGGCGGCGCAGGATGGCGATGCGCTGATGCGGCGGCAGCCAGCCGTCGCGGTCCAGGAACACCCGGCGGGCGGCGACCAGCTTGGCCTCCAGCGCGGCAGCATCGTCCGTCGGCACCTCGGCGAAGGGGATGCGGTCATAGGCCTGAACGACCTCGATCATCGTCTGTCTCCGGTGTTCGGGAGGCCGATCCGCGACATCCCGATGGATTCTCGCCCCAGCCTACCGCAGGCCATGCCGAAGAGGCGATGCCTGCTCAGCCGGCCGCGATCCAGCGCCGCAGCCCGTCGACCGCGTGGAACTGGTCGACGGCATAGCTCGGGATCGCCGGCAAGGCGTCGCGCACCATGTCGGCCAGCGCGTGGCCGGGGCCGAGATCCAGCACCCGCTCGACGCCGGCCTCGGCCAGGGCGGCGAGCGTGGCGGCCCAGTCGATCTGCGCCGCGACCTGTGCCGCCAGCCGCGCGGTGGCCGTGGCGGCCGTGAAGATGCGGGCCCCATCGCTGCCCGACAGCAGGATCCGGCCCCGGGCCGGCCCGGTGGGGACCGATGCCTGCAGCGCCTCCTGGAATGGCGCCCCCGCCGCCGACAGCCGCGGCGTGTGCGACGCGATCCTGACCGCGAGCAAATCGGCGCGGGCGGCCCCGGCCGCCAGGGCGGCGTGGCACAGCGCGGTCACGTCGGCGTCGGCGCCGCCGACCACGAACAGCTGTCCCGGATTGGCGATGGCGATGGCGCAGCCATGCTGCGCCGCCAAGGCCTGCAGCGCCTGCCGGTCGAGGCCGCGGACATAGCCCAGGCGCCCGTCGGTGCCGCCGGCGGCGTCCATCGCCCGGGCCCGGATGTCGGTCAGGTGCAGCGCCTGCCCCGCCGTCCAGACACCGGCGATGCTCCACGCCGCCATCTCGCCGACGCTGTAGCCGGTCACCGCCACCGGCCCTGGGATCAGGTCGGCGATGCAGGCATGGGCGGTGAGCGCCGCGGTCACGGACAGGATCTGGTTGGTGCGGTTCGCGGTCAGCCGGTCGTCATCGGCGTGGCGGACGAGGTCGCGGGGATCATCGCCCAGTAGCGCCGCGGCCTCGGCGAAGATCGCGGCTGCCTCCGCCCGCCCGGCCACCAAGTCGAACATGCCGGCCGAGAGCCGCCCTTGGCCGCCGCAGAGCAGGCCGAGCATTCACGCCTCCAGCCGGTCGACGAACAGCGCCATCGCCAGCAGGTCGGCGCAGCCGCCGGGGCTGAGATTGCGCGCCACGAAATCGCGGTGCATCGCCGCCGCCCGGACCCGCCAATCGGCACGGCCGACGCCGCCGGCGGCCAGGAATTCCGCGGCCTGGGCCTGGGCGAAGGTCAGCCCGTCCGCCCCGCCCCGGTGCAGCAGGTTGGTGTCGGCGACCGCGGCGATCAGCGCCATGATGGCCTGGACCGTGCCGCTTCCTCATCGCCGGGCGCCAAAGCGCGGCCCGACCGCAAAGCCGGCAGGGCGATGCCGTAGACCGAGGGGAAGCCCTCGGCCGCCTCCATCCGCGCGCCGCCGGCGCCATGCCGGCGCGCCACCGCAGCGCCGTGGCTGTGCAGCGGCACCGGACCATCCAGGATCGCAGCACCCCAGCGGTCGGACACGATCGCGCCGAGCGGGCGGCGGACAGCCCAGGCCGCGCGGAAGCCGGCGGCGGCGCAGAGCAGCCCGAGCCCGAAGATCGCGCCGCGATGGGTGTTCACCCCGGCGGTCGCCGCCAGCATGGCACGCTCCGCCGCCACCCCGATCGCCCGCAGCCGGTCCATGCCGGCACCGGCGGCGCCGGCCGCCGCGAGATCGGCGAAGAATGGTGCCAGCGTGTCGGCGCTGCGGCGCAGAAGGGCGGCATCCATGTCGCGATGCGCGCCGCTGTCGACCGGGCTGACCAGCCCCGGCTTCGGATAGGTCGCGACCTCGAGCCTCAAGCAATCGGCGGCAAGGTCGCCGATCTCCCGCTCGGGTGCGGTGTCGTTGCGCAGGGCGACGGTCATTCCGCTCCTCCCGCCAGGTACTCGGCGCGCGACATCAGGCTGATCTCGCGCAGCCCTTTCACGGCAATGTCTCCCTGGCCCGCTTCAGTGAGCTCCCGCCACTGCACCCCGCCGGCCGCGCCGGTGACTTCGCCGTCGATCCCCATCGGCGCGTCGCAGGCGATCGCGGCGATGCCGGACAGCAAAGCGTCGACATCGGCCGGCAACCGCCACAGCAGGTCGAGGTCGGATCCGGCGGAGAGATAGGGCAGGCCGGTCAGGTGCTGCCAGGCCAGGCTGCCGAAGACCCGCGTCCCCGGATCCAGCGCAACCAGCCGCGCGATGCAGCCGCGCCAGGCCGCCGGTGCCGCCGTGGCGGCCTCCGCCAGCAATGGCGGGCCACCGGCATCGGCGACATCCCGCGGCGCCAGCGTGACGGCGATGCGGCGCTTGCCCTGGGCCGGCGGCAGCGGCAGGCCGAGCGGGATCTGGCCCACGGCATCGCCGCAGGCCGGCCGCCGGATGATGAGCGGATACCCCGCCTTTGCCCAGCCCGCCACCAGTGGCTCGGTGGCCAAGTCGGGCCGCGCCACCATCAGCGCCGCCCAGGCCGGCGGTGCCGCTTTCACCATCGCGTGCCGGCGCATCATCTCAGCCATCGGACAGCAGCGCCGCGACCCGGTCCGCGATCACGGCCGCCTTGAGGCGTCCGCCGCGCTCCGCCCCCAGCCGGCCGCGCACGTCGCCGCCGGCCGGCTGGGCCAGCACCGCGGCGAGCTGGGCGGCCAGCGGCTTGCCCGCATCCCAGACCGCGTGGATGGCGCCGGTCTGCGCCAGGTTCTCCAGCCCCGGCGCGAACACCGGGGTGGTCTCGGCCTTGGCCTTGAGAACGTCGATCGGCAGCTTGGTCACGCGCGCCATCGACGGCAGGTCCATGACCGCCGGATGGGCGCCGGGCAGCGCCACCAGCGTGCCGGTGGCCAGCGCCGTGGCGATGAACGCGCCCGCGGCGCTGCCGCCATAGAGCAGGCCGATGGTGCGGTGGCCCTGGGCTTCGGCCAGCAGCAGCGCCTTGGCCAGGTGGGCGAGATATTCGCTGAGCCCCAGCAGTTCGTCGCGCCGGCTCATCCGCTGGCTGGCGGAATCGATCAGCACCAGGATCGGCGTATGGCCGCCGGCCTTGATGATGTCGAGCACGTGTCCGGCCAGCAGCAGGGCGCCGTCGACGCCGAGCGGGCTTTCATCGGCGACGCCCAGCACCTGGATATCGCCGCCGGCGGCGAGCGGGCCCTGGCCCTGGATCAGGCCGTCCGCGACGGCCACGTCGTGCCCCGCCGGGAACAGCGAGGCGAGGATGTCATCGAGCGTCATCGGCCGTCTCCCGCTGACCTGCGGCGCGCCGCAGGAATTCCGCCGTGCCCAGGCCGGGCACATCCGCCGGGCCGGCCACGCCGAGATCCGTCCAGATCTCGGTCGCGTCGCCGGCATCACCGAAGCGCTGCAGGCGGCGCGCCAGCCGCTGCTGTTCGGCCTCTAGAACCTCCAGGCCGGATCGCGACCCACCCTCGAGCGCCGCGGTCGCGGCGGCACGGAAGGCGGCGGCATCGTCGTCAACGAAGACATCGGCGCCGCCGATGAGGTAGCGGTGCTTGCCGCCCATCGTCCGCCACACCAGGGCGCGGTCCCGCGAGTCGAATTCCTCGACGCCGCGGTTGGTCTCGATCACCTCGGGCCCGCTGACGCTGATCCGCCCCTGTTCGGAGACGATCAGCCGCGAGCAGGTGCCGGCGATCAGCCCACCGCCGCCGTAGCAGCCGGACCGGCCGCCGACCAGGCCGATCACGGCCACGCCGGCAGCCCGGGCCTCGACCAATGCGCGCATCGCCTCGCCGATGGCCAGTTCGCCGGCATTGGCCTCCTGCAGCCGCACGCCGCCGGTGTCGAACAGGATCAGCACGTCGCGCCGCAGCGCCCGGGCGGCGCGCAGCAGGCCGGTCAGCTTGGCGCCGTGCACCTCGCCGATGGCGCCGCCCATGAAGCGGCCTTCCTGCGCGGCGACCAGCACCGGGCGCCCGGCCACGGTGGCGCTGCCGACGATCATGCCGTCGTCGAACTGCTCGGGCAGGTCGAAGATGGCCAGGTGTGGGCTCATCTCGCGCTGCTCGGGCCCGCGCGCTTCGACGAAGCTGCCGGGATCGGCGAGGGCCGCCACGCGCTGGCGGGCACGGGTCTCGAACCAGCTCAGCGGCCGGGTGGTGGGGGCGATGGTGGCGGTCATGCCTCGGGCTCCTCGATCAGGCGGACGCCCTGGGCCAGGCGCAGCGCCACCATGTCCGGCCGGGCGCCGCCGTCATTGATGGAAATGCGCAGGCCGCCCGCGGCCCGCCGTTCGACGAAATCGCCGATCACCGCCTGCCAGACCGGGCCGAAGCCATGCGCGGCGGTGGCGATATCGATGGTGCAGAGCCCGGCGCTCGGCCCCCGCTCCACCAGCACCTCCAAATTGCCGGAGGCGACGACGCCGACGATCGCCTGCGGGCGGGTGCCGCCGGCGGCGGCCGGTGCCTTCAGTTCGAAGCTCAGCTTCTCCATGGTGTGGCCTCCTGCCCTACCAGTTGCGGAACCGGCTCGGCGGCCGGTACAGCCCGCCCGAGGCGAGCATGAGATCCTTGATCGAACGTGCCGCCAGCCAGCGGCGGTCGGCATCGAGCGGATCGATGCCGAGGTCTTCCGGCCGGCGGATCACACCGCGCTCCCGCAGCCGCTCGACCATCCTGCGGTCGCGGCCCCGGCCGATCTCGGTGTAGCCGGCGACGCCGCGGATCGCATGCTCGCGCTCGTCCTTGTCGCGGCACAGCAGCAGGTTGGCGATGCCCTCCTCGGTGACGATGTGGCTGACATCGTCGCCGTAGATCATGACAGGCGCCAGATCGAGCTTGAGCTTCGCCGCCAGCTCCAGCGCGTCCAGCTGTTCGACGAACAGCGGCGCATTGCCCTCGCCGAAGGTCTCGCCGATCTGCACCACCAGCTTGCGGCCGCGGCGCAGCGTGGCCGGCGTGTCGGGGTCGGCCTCGGCACCGGCCTTCAGCCAGGGCTCGCTGGGGTGCCGCCGGCCATGCGGGTCGGAGCCCATGTTGGGCGCCCCGCCGAAGCCGGCGACCCGGCTGGTCGTGATGGTCGAGCTGTGGCCCTGCAGGTCGATCTGCAGGGTCGAGCCGATGAACATGTCGCAAGCATAGAGGCCGGCGGTCTGGGACAGCGCGCGGTTGGAGCGCAGCGACCCGTCCGGCCCGGTGAAGAAGATGTCGGAGCGGGCGGCGACGTAATCCTCCATCCCCACTTCGGAGCCGAAGCAATGCACCTGCTGCACCCAGCCGGCCTCGATCGCCGGGATCAGGGCGGGGTGCGGGTTGAGCGCGAAATGGGTGCAGATCTGGCCCTTCAGGCCGAGCGCCGCGCCATAGGTCGGCAGCAGCAGCTCGATCGCCGCGGTGCTGAAGCCGATGCCGTGGTTCAGCCGGCGGACGCCATAGGGCGCGTAGATGCCCTTGATCGCCAGCATCGCCGTCAGGATCTGCGTCTCGGTGATCGCGGCGGGGTCGCGGGTGAACAGCGGCTCGACATAGAACGGCTTCTTCGCCTCGACCACGAAATGCACCTGGTCGCCCGGGATGTCGACGCGCGGCACCTTGTCGACGATCTCGGCCACCTGGGCCACGACCAGGCCGTTCTTGAAGCTGGTCGCCTCCACCACCGTCGGCGTGTCTTCGGTGTTGGGGCCGGTGTAGAGGTTGCCGTCCCGGTCGGCGCTGACCGCCGCGATCAGCGCCACCTGCGGCGTCCGGTCGGCGAAATAGCGGGCGAACAGTTCGAGATAGGTGTGGACGGCGCCGAGCTCGATCTTCCCGCCGAACAGCATGCGGGCGATGCGCGCCGCCTGCGGGCCGGAATAGGAATAGTCGAGCCGGCGGGCGATGCCCTTCTCGAACACGTCGAGATGCTCCGGCAGCACGACGCCCGACTGGACCATGTGCAGGTCGTGGATCTGGCCGGGGTCGAGATCGGCCAGGGCCGCGGCCAGCACATCCGCCTGCTTCTGGTTGTCGCCTTCCAGGCAGACCCGGTCACCGGGCCGCAGCACCGCCGCCAGGAACGCCGGCAGGTCGGCAAGCGAGACCGCCTTGCCCGACGCATGCCGACGCCCGGCGGCGAGGCGTTCCGCCAGGGCTGCCCTCTGCGTGCCCCAATCCGTCATTCCAGCCTCCTCGCATACAAACTCAACCTGTCTGCGTCTTAATGTATTCCCAGTTGCCGGTCGGCGCAATGAGATGTATGCATATTAGCCATCGAATGGGTTTTAGAAATACAACAAGGGAGGATGACCGTGTCCATGCATGCACCCAGGCCGGCGATCGGCGCCGGCGCGTACATCCCCAGCGCAGGGAGAAGACTGCCATGACGATCTCTGGTGTGGCCCTGCTGGCGATCTGCACCCTGCTCGGCGGTTTCCTGGGCGATGTGCTGGGCACCGTCCTCGGCGTGAAGGCCAATGTCGGCGGCGTCGGCATCGCCATGATGCTGCTGATCGCGGGCCGGCTGTGGCTGGGCCGGCGCGGCTGGCTCAGCCACGGGCTGAAGCTGGGCGTGGAGTTCTGGGGTGCCCTGTACATCCCCATCGTGGTGGCGATGGCGGCGCAGCAGAACGTGGTGTCGGCGGTCGAGAGCGGGCCGGTGGTGGTGATCGCCGGCGTCGGCGCGATCATCGTCTGCTTCGCCACGGTGGCGCTGATCAGCCGCCTGAGCGGCCCGGTCGAGACGATGGACGAGATCGAGGCACGGGAGGCCCGCGCCCGTGAGCTTGCGCGCGCCGTCGCCGACAACGCGGCCTGAGGAGGATGCCATGGCGATGATCCTGCACACCCTGACCGCCAACGCCCTGCTTACCGCCTTCGCGGTGGTGGGCCTCATCATGTGGGCGTCGAACGCCCTGTCCAAGTATTTTACCTTCGGCCGCATCCACGGCTCGGCCATCGCCATCGTGATCGGCCTCGCCCTCGCCTTCCTCGGCGGCAACCTGACCGGCGGCCAGAACGGCCTGGCCGATGTGCCGGCGCTGGCCGGCATCGGCCTGATGGGCGGTGGCATGCTGCGCGATTTCGCGATCGTCGCCACGGCGTTCGAGGTGGATGTCGAGCGGGCACGCAAGGCCGGCGCCATCGGCGCTCTGGCGCTTGGCCTCGGCACCGTGCTGCCGTTCCTGGTCGGCGTCGGCGTGGCGGCATCGTTCGGCTACACCGATGCGGTGTCGCTGACCACGATCGGCGCCGGGGCGATCACCTATATCGTCGGCCCGGTCACCGGCGCGGCGCTGGGTGCCAGTTCGGCCGTGATCGCGCTGTCGATCGCGACCGGGGTGCTGAAGGCGGTGCTGGTGATGATCGGCACCCCGCTGGTCGCCAACGCGATCGGCCTGAACAACCCGCGCAGCGCCATGGTGTTCGGCGGGCTGATGGGCACCGTCAGCGGCGTCTCCGGCGGGCTTGCCGCCACGGACCGGCGCCTGGTGCCCTATGGTGCTCTGACCGCGACCTTCCACACCGGGCTAGGCTGCCTCGTCGCCCCGTCCGTCCTCTATTTCGCCGTTCGCGCGGTCACCGGAGGCTGAGCCCGATGAACACATTCCCCGCCGATGACGACGAAGCCGCCGACGACCGCGGCCTGCTGTCGGACCGCATCCGCAACGCGCTGACGGACGAGATCGCGTCGGGGGCGCTCGCCGCCGGCTCGGCGCTGGACGAGCAGCAGCTGGCCGACCGCTTCGGCGCGTCCCGCACCCCGGTCCGCGAGGCGCTGCGGCAGCTGGCGGCCGGCGGCCTGGTCGAGATCCGCGCCCGCCGCGGCGTGGTCGTCACCCGCATGACGCCCGAGCGGATCATGGACATGTTCGAGACCACGGCCGAGATCGAGGCGATGTGCGTCCGGCTGGCGACCTACCGCATGACGCCGCTGGAGCGCAGCCATCTGATCGAGCTGCACGAATCGTCGCGGGCGATGGTGGAGGCCGGCGACATCGACGCCTACGACGCGTTCAACCGCCGGTTCCATGAGGCGATCTACCGCGCCACGCACAACGCCTTCCTGGCCGAACAGGCCACGGCGATCCGCGCCCGGCTGAGCGCCTTCCGCCGCACCCAGCTGCGCCAGGACGACCGGGTGCACCGCTCGCGCGCCGAGCACGACGCCATCATGCAGGCGATCGCCGAAGGCGATGGCGAGGCGGCGGCGCGGCGCATGCGGGCGCACATGCTGAACGCGGCCACCGCACTCGGCCGCTACATCGACGCGCATGAGGGGACCGAGCCGTAACCCGGCGGGCCCTGATGCCGAACCCGCAGACAGGCGCCGCCTGCCTGCAATCCCAAACCAGATTGAGAGATGACCGAGATGGTCGACCGTCGTGACTTCCTGATGGGCCTCGCCGCCACCGGCGCTGCGATGCTGGTGACCGGCGCCGCCCGGGCCGCAGCCCCTGGCGCCGCCGTGCGGGCCCGCAACGTCGTGCTGGTGCACGGCGCCTATGCCGACGGCTCCTGCTGGTCCGGGGTGATCCCGCATCTGCAGCAGGCCGGCCTGAACGTGGCGGCGGTGCAGAACCCGCTGCAATCGCTGGCCGATGACTGCGCCTACACCCAGCGCACCCTGGACCTGCAGGACGGCCCGACGGTGCTGGTGGCCCATTCCTATGGCGGCGAGATCATCACCCAGACGGGCGTCGACCCGAAGGTCTCGGCCCTGGTCTATTGCGCCGCCCGGGCGCCGGATGCCAATGAGGACTACACGGCGCTGGCCAAGACCTACCCGACCCCGCCGGCGAGCGCCGGCCTGGTCCACACCGGAGGCTATCTGCAGTTGAGCGAGGAGGCATTCCTGCGCGACTTCGCCGGCGACGTCGACCCTGATGTGGCGCGAGTCATGTATGCCGTGCAGGGTCGCATCTCCGACAAGCTGTTCAGCACGAACGTGACCCAGGCGGCGTGGCGGTCGAAGCCGTGCTTCTACCAGGTCGCCACCGAGGACCGTACGATCAACCCGGATCTGGAGCGGTTCATGGCCAAGCGCATGAACGCCAAGACCATCGAGATCCCGTCCAGCCATCTCGGCATCGTGTCGCATGCGAAGGAGATCGCGGACCTGATCCTGGAAGCGGCGGGCGTCGCCGCCTGACACGGCCCCACGGTCAAATCTCAGAGCAGAAAAACCCCGCCGAAAAGCGGGGTTTTTGTTCATAAGGCTTGCAAAGCGAAAGATCCGGCCCTTATTTCCGATCGATAACGCCAACATTTATCTCGGCAAATTTTCTCATAAATCAACATCACAAAAATTAATATTTGGCCAATTACGGCGCCTCGTTGCCTCTCGCTTCAACAATATCTCGGAGTGACGGAACCGAGGCGGCGTGGATGCCATTCCCCAGGACGAATGCCCATCATCCTCGGGAGCCCGACCAATGCCCGGACAACCCCCTCGGGGACTCCAGCGAAACCCTGCGCAGCCGTCGGTCGCAAAGCCGTCCCGGAATTTTCGCAGCTTCTACCATATCCCGGCCCCGGTTGAGGCGATCCCGCCCGCCTTCCTGGCCGAACGCCTGCCCCAGATCGCGAAAATGGGCTTCGGCCATATCGTGCTCACGGCATCGCCCGACGCCGCCGGACGGGTGGCGGACGTGGCTGCTGCGGTGGCGGCCTGCCGGGCGCAGGGGCTGGGCCTCATCCTCGACCTGGGCGCACCGCGCCGCGAGCCAGACCTGCAGGCCGACGGGAATGACGAACCGCCGGATCCCCGGCGCAGGCCCGGAACGCCCGGCGCGCTGATCGGCGAGGACCTGTCGCAAAGTCTCATCCCCTTGGCGCTGGCCGGCATTGCCGGCATCGCCTGCCGCGTCGAAGACCCGGCCAATGCGCGGCGGTGGGCGGATGTCATCACCCGGACCCGTGCGGCTGCCGCAGACACCTGGTTCGCCGCCTGGCCCGGCCCCGGCGTGGACCCGGCCCTGCTGCGGGCGAGCGGCTTCGATGCCCATTTCTCCGGCGCCGGCATGGTGGAGAGCTGGGACCGCTGGCAGCCCGGCGCGATCGGGCCGGCCCTGCCGGCGATCGCCTATCCCGAACTGCCGGCAGCGGGCCAGCGCCTGGCCGCCCGCATCCGCCACACCCCGCTGCTGCGCCGCGCCTATCTGCGGTCGCTGCGGCTGGCCGCCGCCGTGGGCGACGGGCTGCTGGTGCCGATGGGATTCGAATTCGCCGCCCGTGAGGACGTCGCCGACGATGCCGCGGCCGGGATCGAGTGGGACCGCCGGACGGCGCCATTCGACCTGACCGCAGAGATCACCGCCACGATCGCGGCGCTGGAGTCGCGGTCCGGCCAGGGGTCGGTCCTGCGCAGCGTCAGCGGGCCGGGCGCGGAGGTCATCGCCCTGGTCCGCACCCAGGCGGGCCCTGCGCCGGATCGCGCCGAGCTGATCTTGACCAACACCGGCCTGCACCAGCCGGCCACCATCCGGCCGTCGCAGCTGCTGCGCGGCGTGGCCGGCGAATTCGGCCCGTTTGCGGCTGCCCCCGGCGAGGCCGGGCTGGACGGCGCCGACGCCATCGAGCTGGAGGCCGGGGAGACGCGGATCCTGACCGCCCCGCGCGCCGCGCCGGTCGCCGCCGTCCTTCTGCGTCAGCCGGAGGAGGCACTCCACCGCGCCACCCATGCCCCCCGGGTGGCGATCGAGGCGATCGAGCCATCGCCGGGCCCGGAAGGCTTCCCGGTCAAGCGCATCGCCGGCGAGAGCGTGACGGTCGAAGCCGACATCATCACCGACGGCCATGAGATCACCGCCGTCGCCCTGTTGTGGCGGCCGGAGGACGAGCCAGCCTGGCGCGAGCGCCGCATGGTGTCGATCGGCAACGACCGCTGGGCGGGCGAGTTCCCGCTGGAGCGGATCGGCCGGCACGTCTTCGCGGTCGAGGCCTGGCGCGACGTGTTCGGCACCTTCCTGTCGGATCTGCGCAAGAAGCAGGCGGCCGGGCTGGACCTGTCGGTCGAGATCGAAGAGGGCCGGCTGCTGGTCGAGCAGACCCGGGCCGCCGCCCCCGACACGATCCGGGTCGAGCTGGACACGCTGCTGGCCGGGATCGCCGCATCGGTGCCGGCCGCCGGCCGGCTGGCGCTGCTGCTGGCGCCGGCGACGGCCGCGCTGATGGTCCGGGCCGACCCGCGCCGCTTCACCGTCCGGCAAGAGCCGGCGCAGGTGGTCGACGCCGAGCGCCGGGCCGCCGGCTTCGCCAGCTGGTATGAGCTGTTTCCGCGCTCGCAGGGCGCGCCGGGCCAGCACGGCACCTTCGACGACGTCATCGGGCGGCTGCCGGCGATCCAGGCCATGGGCTTCGACGTGCTGTATTTCCCGCCGATCCACCCGATCGGCCGGAAGAACCGCAAGGGCCGCAACAACAGCCTGACCGCCGGGCCGGACGATCCCGGCAGCCCCTATGCCATCGGTGCGGCCGAGGGCGGCCATGACGCGATCCACCCCGAGCTGGGCACCATCGCCGATTTCCGACGGCTGCGCGACGCCGCGGCGGAGCACGGGCTGGAACTGGCGCTGGACTTCGCGATCCAGTGCGCCCCCGACCACCCCTGGCTGCGCGAGCATCCCGGCTGGTTCGGCTGGCGGCCGGACGGGTCGATCCGCTACGCCGAGAATCCGCCGAAGAAGTACGAAGACATCGTCAATGTCGACTTCTACGCCGAGGCGGCCCTGCCCGACCTGTGGCGGGTGCTGCGCGACATCGTCGCCTTCTGGGTCGATGAGGGCGTGCGGCTGTTCCGGGTCGACAACCCGCACACCAAGCCCTTCCCGTTCTGGGAGTGGCTGATCGCCGACATTCGCCAGCGCGACCCGGGCGTAGTCTTCCTGGCCGAGGCGTTCACCCGGCCCAAGGTGATGTACCGGCTGGCCAAGGTCGGCTTCTCGCAGTCCTACACCTACTTCACCTGGCGCAACAGCAAGGCCGACCTGACGGCCTATCTGACCGAGCTGAACACGACGGCGCCGCGCGAGTTCTTCCGGCCCCACTTCTTCGTCAACACGCCCGACATCAACCCGCAATTCCTGCAGACCAGCGGGCGCCCGGGCTTCCTGATCCGCGCCGCCCTGGCGACGATGCTGTCGGGCCTGTGGGGCATGTACAACGGCTTCGAGCTGTGCGAGGCGCAGGCAGTCGCCGGCAAGGAAGAGTATCTCGACAGCGAGAAGTACCAGCTGCGTACATGGGATTTAGAACGGCCCGGCAACATCGTCGCCGAGATCACCCGGCTGAACCAGATCCGCCACGCCAACCCGGCGCTGCACAGCCATCTCGGCCTGACCTTCTACAACGCCGCCAACGACAGCATCCTGTATTTCGGCAAGGCCACGCCCGACCGGGACAACACCATCCTGGTGGCCGTCAACCTCGACCCGCACCGGCCGCAGGAGGCCGACATCGAGATCCCCTTGTGGGAATGGGGGCTGCCGGATGACGGCGCCCTGGCGGCCGAGAACCTGATGACCGGCGAGCACTTCATCTGGCGCGGCAAGAACCAGCACATCCGCCTGGATCCGGCCACCACGCCGTTCGCGATCTGGCGCGTCCGTCCGGCGCGGGAGGATATCTGACATGAACCATCAATCGGCACCCGGCTTCGAAGACCCGACCTGGTACAAGGACGCGGTCATCTACCAGTTGCATGTGAAGTCGTTCTTCGATTCCAACGATGACGGCATCGGCGACTTCAAGGGCCTGATCGCCAAGCTCGACTACATCGCCGCCCTCGGCGTCAACACGCTGTGGCTGCTGCCGTTCTACCCCTCGCCGCGGCTGGATGACGGCTACGACATCGCCGCCTACACCGAGGTGCATCCCGATTTCGGCGACATGGCCGATGCCAGGCGCTTCATCGCCGAGGCGCATCGCCGCGGCCTGCGCGTGATCACCGAGCTGGTCATCAACCACACCTCGGACCAGCACCCGTGGTTCGAACGGGCGCGCCGGGCCAAGCCGGGATCGGCGGCGCGCGAGTTCTATGTCTGGTCCGACACCGACCAGGCCTATGCCGGCACGCGGGTGATCTTCTGCGACACCGAGAAGTCGAACTGGACCTGGGACCCGGTGGCCGGCGCCTATTTCTGGCACCGCTTCTACTCGCACCAGCCGGATCTCAACTTCGACAATCCGCGGGTGCTGAAATCGGTGCTCCGCGTCATGCGGTTCTGGCTGGAGATGGGGGTCGACGGGCTGCGGCTCGACGCCATTCCCTATCTGATCGAGCGCGAAGGCACGTCGAACGAGAACCTGCCGGAGACCCACGCGGTCCTGAAGCAGATCCGCGCCTATCTCGACGCGCACTTCCCCGGCCGGCTGCTGCTGGCCGAGGCCAACCAGTGGCCGGAGGACACGCAGGAGTATTTCGGCCAGGGCGACGAATGCCACATGGCCTTCCACTTCCCGCTGATGCCGCGGATGTACATGGCGATCGCGCGGGAGGACCGGTTCCCGATCACCGACATCCTGCGCCAGACGCCCGATATCCCCGAGAACTGCCAATGGGCGATCTTCCTGCGCAACCATGACGAGCTGACGCTCGAGATGGTGACCGACAGCGAGCGCGACTTCCTGTGGGAGACCTATGCCGCCGACCGGCGCGCGCGGATCAATCTCGGCATCCGCCGCCGCCTGGCACCGCTGCTGCAGCGCGACCGCCGCCGCATCGAACTGATGCAGAGCCTGCTGCTGTCGATGCCCGGAACGCCTGTGCTGTACTACGGTGACGAACTGGGCATGGGTGACAACATCCACCTCGGCGACCGCGACGGCGTCAGGACGGCGATGCAATGGTCGCCGGATCGCAATGGCGGCTTTTCCCGGGCCGATCCGGAAAGCCTGGTGCTGCCGGCGATCATGGATCCGCTGTACGGGTTCTCGGCGGTGAACGCCGAATCCCAGAGCCGCGACCCGCATTCGCTGCTGAACTGGGTGCGGCGGATGCTGGCCCTGCGCGGGCAGCACCAGGCCTTCGGCCGCGGCAGCTTCCGCCTGCTGTATCCCGGCAACCGCAAGATCCTGGCCTATCTGCGCGAGTTCAACGGCGAGAGCATCCTGTGCATCGCCAACCTGTCCCGTGCGCCGCAACCCGTGGAGCTCGACCTGTCGGCCTATGAGGGCCATTTGCCGGTCGAGATGACGGGCGACACCGTGTTTCCGCCGATCGGACAGCTGACCTATCTGCTGACCCTACCGCCCTACGGCTTCTACTGGTTCCAGCTGCGGGCCGATGCCGAATCCCCGAACTGGCATCAGGCCCCGCCGGAGCAGATGCCGGAATATGTCACGCTGGTGTTGCGGGACGGCCTGGCCGACATCCTGGCACCGGTGCCGCGACAGCTGCTCGAAGCCGAAAGCCTGCCGGCCTACCTGCCGATGCGGCGTTGGTTCGCGGCCAAGGACCAGAAGATCGACCATGTCCGGATCGCCGGCGCCACGCCGGTGCCCGGGACCGATCTGATGCTGGTCCAGGTCGAGGCGACCGCGGGCGGCAAGACCGACCGCTACCAGATCCCGCTGGGCATCGCCTGGGAGGAAAGCGCCCTGCCGGCGCTGCAGCAGCAGCTGGCATTGGCGCGGGTCCGGCGCGGCCGTCGCGTCGGCTTCCTGACCGATGCCTTCTCCCTGCGCGGCCTGCCGCTGGGGATCGTCGACGGGTTGCGCCAGGGCCGCACCGTTCCGGTCGGCGATGGCGAGATCCGGTTCCTGCCGACCTCCCGGATGGCGGAGGTCGACCTCCCCGAAGACGTCGAGATCCGCTGGCTGGCGACGGAGCAATCGAACAGCTCGCTGATCCTCGGCGAGGCGCTGGTGCTGAAGGTGATGCGCCGCATCCGCACCGGCATCCATCCCGAAGCCGAGATGGGCCGCTACCTCACCGACCACGGCGCCACCGCCATCGCCCCCCTGTTCGGCGAGGTGGTGCAGACCGACGCCGACGGGCAGCCCCAGACCCTGGTGATCGTCCAGGGCTTCGTCCGCAACGAAGGCGACGGCTGGAGCTGGAGCCTGGACCGCATCCGCAGCAGCGTGGACGAACTGGCGCTGACCGAAGCGGACGCCACGGACGGGTTCGCCGACCCGTTGGGCTTCGTCGCGGCGATCGGCCGGCGCCTGGCCGAGATCCACGCCATCCTGGCCGCCCCGACCGACGACCCGGCCTTTGCCCCCGAGCGGGTCGATGCCGATGTCGCCGATGCCTGGGTCGAGGAAACCCGGCTGGAACTCGACCGCGCGATCGCGACCGTTGCGGCGGTGCGCGACTGGCCGGATGCCGAGACCAGGCAGGCGGCGGACTCTCTGGTCGCCGGCGGCAACATCCTGGCACGCCTGGTCAAGCGCCTGGCCGCCGAAGGGCGGGGGTCGCTGCAGACCCGGATCCATGGCGACTTCCATCTCGGCCAGGTGCTGGTCGCCCAGGGTGATGCCTACCTGATCGATTTCGAGGGCGAGCCGGCCCGGTCGATCGAGGAGCGCCGGCGCAAGTCGAGCCCGCTGCGCGATGTCGCGGGCCTGCTGCGATCGATCGACTATGCCGCCGCCTCGGTCGACGACACCACGCGGGACACCATCCCCGATGCGGTGCGGGCCCGCCGGGCCGAGCTGCTGCAGCAGTTCCGCACCCAGGCCGGCGCCGCCTTCCTCGATGCCTACCAGGCAACGGCGCGCGACGCGCCCCACCCCTGGGCCACGCCGGAGCAGGAGCAAGCCTTGATCGATCTGTTCTCCCTGCACAAGGCCGCCTACGAAATCCGCTACGAGGCCGCCAACCGCCCCAGCTGGATCGGCTTGCCGGTCCGCGGACTGGCGACGCTGATGGCCCGCCTCGATGCCGACAGCAAGGTCGTGTCCGATGCCTGATCTGATGATGCCGATGACCGATCTCGATTCCGGCGCGCTCGACGCCCTCGCCCACGGGCGCCACGGCGATCCCTTCGCCCTGCTCGGGCTGCACCCGGACGGCCCCGCCAATGTGGTCCGCACCTGCCTGCCCAACGCTGCGGCGGTGGAGGTGCTGGCCCGGTCGGACCGCAGGGTCCTGGCAACCCTCGAACTGATCCATCCGGCCGGCGTGTTCGCCGGAGCCATCGGGCGAGCCGAGCCCTATCTGCTGCGCATCACCTGGCCGAGCGGCGTGGTGGAGGAGACCGAAGACCCCTACACCTTCGGCCTGGTGCTGACGGAGGACGACCTGCGCGGCGTGGCCGGCGGCGACCCCGAGGCCGTGCGCCAGGGCCTGGGCAGCCGGCCGACCGTCATGGACGGGGTGGCCGGCACGCGCTTCACGGTCTGGGCACCGAATGCGCGGCGCGTCTCGGTGGTCGGCGAATTCAACAGTTGGGACGGTCGGCGCCACCCGATGCGGCTGCGCCACCATGGCGGCATCTGGGAGCTGTTCATCCCGCGCGTCGCCGACGGCGCCCTGTACAAATACGAGGTGCTGGACCGCAACGGCCAGGTGCCGCCGCAGCGGGCCGACCCGATGGCGCGCGAAACCGAACTGCCGCCCCGTACCGCGTCGGTGGTGCCGAGCCCGTTCCCCCTGCGCTGGACCGACGACGCGTGGATGCAGGGTCGGGCAGCCGGGCAGGCGCCGTCCGCACCGCTGTCGATCTATGAGATGCATGCCGGGTCCTGGATGCGCGACGACGGCGATGTGCTGGATTGGGACGGGCTGATCGAACGCCTGATCCCCTATGTCGCCGGCATGGGCTTCACCCATGTCGAGCTGATGCCGGTGGCGGAGCATCCGTTCAGCGGCAGCTGGGGCTACCAGCCGCTCGGGCTGTTCGCGCCCACCGCCCGCTTCGGCCCGCCGGAGGGCTTCGCCCGCTTCGTCGATGCCTGCCACGCCGCCGGCGTCGGCGTGCTGGTCGACTGGGTGCCGGCGCATTTCCCCGGCGACGCGCACGGCCTGCTCCGGTTCGACGGCACCGCGCTGTACGAGCATGAGGATCCGCGCGAGGGCTTCCACCCCGACTGGAACACCTGGATCTACAATCTCGGCCGGTCCGAGGTGGTCGGCTTCCTGCTGGCCAGCGCCCTGGAATGGCTCGACCGCTACCATGTCGACGGGCTGCGGGTGGATGCCGTGGCGTCGATGCTGTACCGCGATTACAGCCGCAAGGCCGGCGAATGGATCCCCAACGCTTATGGCGGGCGCGAGAATCTCGAAGCCATCGACTTCCTGCGCCGGCTGAACGTGATGGTGGCCGAGCGCTGCCCCGGCGCCATCGTCATCGCCGAGGAATCGACGGCGTGGCCGGGTGTCACCGCACCGGTGGCGGACGGCGGCCTCGGCTTTTCCTACAAGTGGAACATGGGCTGGATGCACGACACGCTCGGCTACATGGCGCAAGACCCGATCCATCGCAAACACCACCACAGCGCGATGACCTTCGGCCTGCTCTATGCCTTCAGCGAGCGCTTCGTGCTGCCGCTGTCGCATGACGAGGTCGTCTACGGCAAAGGCTCGCTGCTCGGCCGGATGGTCGGCGACACCACCCAGCGCTTCGCCAATCTGCGCGCCTATCTCGGCTTCATGTGGGGGTCGCCGGGCAAGAAGTTGATATTCATGGGCGGTGAGTTCGGCCAGGAGCGGGAGTGGAACCATGACGGCCAGCTGGACTGGCAGTTGCTGGACGATCCGCACCACCGCGGCGTGCAGCGCCTGGTCCGCGACCTCAACCGGATCTATCGCGGCGAGCCGGCGTTGCATCGCCGCGATGCCGAAGCCTCCGGCTTCGCCTGGGTCGTGGTCGACGACGCCGAGGCCAGCGTCTTCGCCTATCTCCGCCAGGGGACCGATGGCGACAAGCCAGTGCTGGTCGTCTGCAATTTCACGCCGGTGGCGCGGCCGCATTACCGCATTCCGGTGCCACATTCCGGGCCGTGGCACGAGATCCTGAACACGGATGGCCGCGTCTATGGCGGCGGCGGCATCGTCGGCATGGATCCGGCCCAGGCCGGCGCGTCGGCCGGGCCGGGAGAGCTCCTGCTGTCCCTGCCGCCGCTGTCGACGGTGATGCTGCGGCAGGGATGAGCGGCGCGTCGCCGCTCAGGCTGCCTTCGGGAAGCCGAACAGCGCCTCGGGATTGCTGACGAGGATGCGGTGCCAGATCTCGTCCGATCCGGCCCACTCCGCGCCGAGATCGAAGAGGAGCGCGTCATCGGGGATGCCGTAGGCACCCTTCGAGGGGTGCGGCCAATCGGATCCCCACAGAACGCGTTCGGGCGCCGTCTGCACATAGGCCTGCGCGACCCGCCCGACATCGGCATAGCCCGGCGGCCCGATCTTCGTGTCCTGGTAGAGGCTGGAAACCTTGACCCAGGCCGCGCCCTGCCCGAGCAGCCTGGCAATGAGCGCAAAGGCCGGATGGGTCACGCCGTCCGGCTGGGGGATGCGCCCGAGATGGTCGAACACGATGGGCACCGGCAGGCGCCCGAACAGCGCCGCGTTGTCGGCAATGCCGTCCGCCGCCATGTGGATCTGGATGTGCCAGCCGAGATCCGCGATCTGCCGGGCCAGCGGTTCGATCATGTCGACGGTCGTCGCCCCGGCGCGGGCGATGTTGAAGCGGATGCCGCGAATGCCGTGGCCGTCCAGCCGCCTCAGCTCGGCATCGGTGACGGAGCTGCCGACCACGGCCACCCCACGCACCGTGTCGCCGAGCTGGGCCATGGCATCGAGCGTGCAGGAATTGTCGGTGCCATAGGTCGAGGGCGTCACGACCACGCCGCGCTCGACGCCCAGGCGCTGCCGCAACCGAAGATAGTCGGCGGCCACGGCGGCCGGCGGAGTCAGGCTGGCATTCGCAGCCGCCGGGAACCGGGCGTCGTAGATGTGGAAATGGCAATCGCAGGCATGCGCCGGCGCCTTGTGCTTCGGCGGCTCCGTCCCGGTTGTATCGGGGATCGGTTCCTGTCCGCCGGCGGCGTCGGCGGCGAGGATGCCCGATAGCGTGAGGCCAGCCGTGGCCCCCTGAAGCAGTCCACGCCGGCTGATCCTGGTCTCACCCACGATGCTGCCCTCCCCCTGTGTTCTGGTCATGCGCCGCCCTCGAGCTTGCGCAGGGCCTTGGCGAAGAAATCCGGCGCCCCGAAGTTCCCGGATTTGAGCGCGAGCGCCAGAGGATCCGGCCCCTCGGTCACCAGCACCGGCACGCCGGGGTCGATCTCCGGCCCGACCGCCAGCGCGCCGAGGCCGAGGGCCGAGACCACGGCGCCCGAGGTCTCGCCGCCGGCGACCACGAGCCGGCGAACGCCGCCGGCAACCAGCACCCGTGCCGTCTCCGCGAACAGGGTGTCCAGCGCGGCGGCGACCCGATCCCGGCCATGCCGTCGCTGTGCGGCGGCGACCTCCTCCGGCGTTGCCGAGGACGCGACGAGCGGCGCTTCGCCTTCATGTGCCCGGACGAAGTCCACGAGATCGCCGACGCCGATGCGGCCGTCCAGCACCCGGTCGGGCGCCACGGCCAGCACGGGATGGGCCCGGCCATGGAGTTCGATCTGCCGCCGGGTCGCGCCGGAGCAGCTACCGGCGAGCAGCGCTTCCGGCCCTGAGACACCGGAGAAGGACGCCGCTCCGCCCGAGGCCAAGCCCCATTCCCGGAAATTCGCCGGCAGCCCGAGGGCGATGCCCGAGCCACCGGTGAGAAGCGGGGCATCCCGGCAGGCGCGGCCGATGACGACCAGATCCTCATCGGCCAGGGCATCGACGATGACCAGTGTCTCCCCCCGTGCGGCGGCCTGATCGAGGGCCGATCGCAGGGCATCGGCCCCGGCCCTGACGACGGGCCAGGGCACAAACCCGACCGGGCCGGCACATTGGCGCGCCAGCCAGCGCCGGAGATCCGGATCCGTCATCGGGTTGAGCGGGTGGTTCTCCAGGCCGGATTGGTGGAGCAACCGGTCGCCGACGAAGAGATGGCCCTGATAGACGGTCCGGCCGACGGTCGGGAACGCGGGACAGGCGACGACGCCCGTGGCGCCAAGCGCCCGGGCCAGCGCCTCTCCCACCGGGCCGATATTGCCATCAGGCGCGGAATCGAAGGTCGAGCAGTATTTGAACACGACCTGCCGGCACCCTTGAGCCTGCAGCCAGGCGAGCGCCCGCAGCGACAGGTCGACCGCTTCTGGGGCGGCGATCGACCGGCTCTTGAGCGCGATCACGCCCGCCTCGACCGTCCCGGTGGCCGGCCGATCCGGCACCCCGAGATATTGCGTGGTGCGCAGACCACCCTGGCCGGGCAGCCCCTTCGCCAGCGTGTTGGCGATATCGCCCGCCCCCGTGAAGTCGTCGGCGATCACTCCGATCAGCATCGGCGCGGCCCCCTCATGACCCGGCAATCAGCCGGCGCAGCTTCGCCACGGCGGCGTCGGGACTGGTCAGGACGGGGATGCCGACCACACGGCGAACCGCATCGGCCGCCCGGGAGGTCGAGAAATGCGCCAGCACGATCGTGTCGAAACCGGTGAGAGTCCGCGCGGCGTCCGCCACCAGGCGGTTGTGGGTTTCGGCGTCTCCTGCCTTCAGCGCCGTCATCGCGGCCTCGACGACGATGCTGGCCAGCGTGGCGTCGGATCCCAGCCGTGCCGCCTCATCCGCGAACTCGGCCTCCATGCCGGCCCGCGCGGGCAGAAAGGTGGCGATCATGGCCACGCTGCGGCCCCGCCCGATCGCCGCTTCGAACATCGCCTCGTTCGGTTTCAGCACCGGGATGTCCAGCAGGCCCGCGGCAGCCTCGATCGCGCTGCCGAACGCCGAGCAGGTGAAGAGGATGCCGTCAGAGCCGATCCCGCGGGCGTAAGTCGCGAGGGCGACGATCCTGTCCGTCAGCGCCGGCAACATCTCGCCGGCCGCGGCCCGATCCAGGGACAGGCTGTCGTCGAGGATGTTGACTGGCTGCGCCTCGGGCCAAGCCGCGGCGAGCGCCTGGTGGATCGGTTCGACCGCGACCGGCGTGGCATGGATCAGGGCGATGCGGGGGCGTACCGGCATCTCATCGCTCCTGCGGGGTGCCGGGGAAGACCCACACACCATCAGGCGGGAACTCGCACCAGACCGCGCCCGGCGGCAGTGGCCGGGTGCCGTGCGCCTTGGCGCGGAAGTCGCCGCGGCGGATGCGGTATTCCCAGCGGTCGCCGAGATAGAGGCTGTCGTCGAGATCCATCGCGATGCGGTTGGGGCCGGGCGCATCCGACACCGAGATCCGCTCGACCCGGATCACCGCCTGCGCGTCGGTGTCCAGGGCGAGCCCGGTGTGATCCTTGACCACGCCTTCGAGCGACCAGCCGTCACCGCCGAGCACCGCCTGGTCGCCGGTCAGCTGCGTCAGCCGGCCATGGGCGATGTTGTTCGCCCCGAGGAAGTCGGCCGCATAGAAGCTGTTCGGATTGGAGTAGATGTCGCGCGGCGTGCCCTCCTGCACGATCCGCCCGTCCTTGAGCAGCAGGATGTGGTCCGCCGCCGCCAGCGCCTCGGTCTGGTCGTGGGTCACGAGAATGGCGCAGATCTCGAGGTCGAGGATGAGCTTGCGGATCCAGTAGCGCGCCTCCTCCCGCAGCTTGGCGTCGAGGTTCGACAGCGGCTCGTCCAGCAGCAGCACGCGCGGCTCGTAGATCAGGGCCCGGCAGATGGCGACGCGCTGCTGCTGCCCGCCCGAAAGCTGGTCGGGGTAGCGGTCGGCGAGATGGCCGAGCCCCATCCGGTCGAGGATCATCTGGATCTTCGTTCCAGCCTCCGCGCCCCCGACGCCGCGCAGCTTCAGCCCGTAGCCGACATTGTCCCGGACGGTGCGATGGGGCCACAGGGCGTAGGATTGAAAGACGAGGCCGATGTTGCGCTGTTCCGGCGCCAGGGCGACCTTCCGCTCGCTGTCGAGCGCGACCTTGTCGCCGATCTTGATGTAGCCGATCTCCGGCTGCTCCAGGCCGGCGACGCAGCGCAGCAGGGTGGTCTTGCCGCTGCCCGAGGCGCCGAGCAGCGCCACGATCGCGCCCTTCTTCGCCGTGAACGAGGCACCCTTGAGGATCTGCAGCCCGCCCAGCCATTTCTGCACATTGGTGACGACGAGTTCAGGCATGGATCTTGGCTCCCAGGCGCAACGCGAGGGCGAGACCGCCGGCGGTCAGGACGACGCTGATGAAGGCGAGTGCGGCGATGGTGTCCATGGCGCCGGTCTGCAGCAGCGACACCATCAGCGAACCGATCACCTCGGTCCCGGCGCTCATGAGATAGACGCCGGTGGCGTATTCGCGCAGGAAGATGATCATGATCAGCGCCCACGCCCCGACGAGGCCCGGCCGCACGATCGGGATGACGATGTCGCGCCAGGTGCGCCCGATGGTGGCGCCGGTCGTCCGCGCCGCCTCCTCCAGCTCGGGCCCGACCTGGATCAGCGTGCCCTGCAGCAGCCGCAGGCCGTAGGACAGGCCGACCACGACATAGGCGACGAACAGGCTGATCAGCGTCGGCCGGAACGGCGTGAGCACCGGCACGAACAGGAACAGCCAGAAGAAGGCGAGGCCGATGACTAGCCCCGGCAGGGCCCGCGGCAGCAGCACCATGTAGTCGAGCACCATGTTCGACAGGCCGCGGTTGCGATGGCCCGCGAGCCCGACCAGCAGGTAGATCACGACCGCGACGGCCCCGCCCACGACCGCGAGCACGATGGTGTTGACGATGCCGCGCAGCAGGCTGGGCACCGCGAGCAGGTTGTGGAAATTCGCCAGGGTGAGATGGTCGAGCAGGCTCACCCCCTGCCCCCAGGCGTCGACGAAGGCCCTGAGCGCGATGCCGCCGATCGGCAGCACCACCGAGACCAGGAGCCAGAGTGCGATCAGCGACAGCGCGATGGCCTGGCCGCCGCGCCCAAGCTTCAACGGCGTGGCGCGGGCCCCCTTGCCGCCGAGCGCCGCATAGCGCCGGCTGTGGCGCAGGATGCGCCGCTGGGCATAGACCAGCGGCAGGGTGATAAGCACCAGCACCATCGCCACGACCGCCATCAGCTGGTAGGTCGGCACCCCGAACAGGGTCGTCAGCTTGTAGATGTAGGTCGTCAGCACCGTGATGCCGTTCGGGTCGCCGAGCACCAGCGGGATGCCGAAGGTCTCGAACCCGAGCAGCAGGCTGAGGGCGGCGCTGGTCTTCAGCGCCGGCAGCACCATCGGTAAGGTCACGTCGATCGAGACGCGCCAGATGCCGGCCCCGGTGGTCCGGGCGGCCTCCTCCAGGTCCGACGGCAGGTTGCGCATCGCCGAGGCGACGTAGAGATAGACGTAGGGCACATGGCTGAGGCCGGCGATGACGATCAGCCCGCCCAGCGAATAGAGGGTCCAGGGCACGAAGCCGAAGCTGTCGCGGAAGAAGATCGAGACGAAGCCGGAGGGGCCGACGGAGACGGTGTAGCCGAACGCCAGGACGATCGACGAGATGAACATCGGCATCAGCACCAGGATCTCGAGCAGCTTGCGCGCCCTGATGTCCGTCCGGGTGAGCAGGAAGGCGAGCATGCCGCCGAGCGGGACCGCGACGGCCACCATGCCGAGCGCGAAGACGATCGTCGTCCACAGCGCCTGGTAGAAGGACGGGTCGGTCAGGACATAGCGGTAGGCGTCGAAGCCGAGCCTGGCCCGCGGGCTGAAGAACGGGGCGTCGAGGAAGCTCTGATAGACGATCAGCCCGACCGGGGCGAGGACGGCCACCGCCAGGGCCGCGATGACCCCGATCCGGAACGGGGCGGCATCGAGTCTGCGCCGGAGACGGGGGGCCGGCACGGCGGCCGATCCCGCCCAGGCTCCGGTCCCGCCCGGCGCGGCCTTTTCGATATGCGTTGCCATGGTCACCACGATCGAGAGGGGGGAGCGCACGAGAAGGTCACGAGCCGGACAGCGCGGCTTTCCACTGGTTCAGGAAGTCGACGCGGGTCTGCGGCTTCATGAAGTCGAGAAGCCCCTCGTCCAGCGCGATCGGCTTCAGATTGCCGCCGACGCGCGCGTTCAGCGTCGTCAGGTTGAAGCCCTTGTCGACATCCGTGCGCACCGAGGGCAAGCCGCTCGCGGCCAGCGCGTTCTGGCCCTCGGCCGACAGCATGAAATCCAGGAAGAGCTTCGCGGCATTGGGATGGGGGGCGTCCTTGGCGATGGTCGCGACCCGGGAGAAGGCGGCGGTGTAATCGGTGCCGAAGGCGACACCGAGATTGGGGCTCACCTTGACCCAGTCGAGCGCGTAGGAGCCGATGATGTTGAAGGCGAGCACATTCTCGCCGGAGACGACCGTCTCCTTCATCGATCCCGAGCTCGAATAGGTGCGCCCGCCGATCGCGCCGAACGCCTTGGCGAGATCCCAGAAGGTCGTGGTGGCACGGGCGTCGTTGGTGTGGTGCAGGAAGCCTGAGCCGCTTTTTTCCGGATCGAAGCTCGCGATCCGGCCCTGCAGCTTGTCCTTGTTGTCGGTCAGGAACCGGATCAGATCGGCCCGGGTCTTCGGCACGGCCGCCTCGGGCAGGGCCTTGGTGTTGTAGATCATCCCGATCGGCTCGACCGTCGTCGCGTAGAGCGTGTCCTTGTATATCGCCCAGCCCGGGAGCGACTTGGCCTCCGGCGAGACATAGCTATCGGTGTAGCCGTCGGCCGCCAGCATCATCTCCAGGTCCATGGCCGAGCTCCAGACCAGATCGGCGCCGACCTGGCCGGCGGCCGCCTCGGAGATCACCCGGTTGTAGGCGCCGTTGGTGCCGAGGTCGTTGTACTCGATCGTGATGCCGGGGTATTTCGCCGTGAAGGCATCGAGCAGCGCCTGGGCCTGGGCGCTGTCGGTCGAGGTGTAGATCGAGACCGTGCCCTCCGCCTTGGCGGCCGTGATGATCGCGCCATAATCGGGCGGATATCCCGCCGGCACGCCTTGAGCCCATGCAGTGCCGACGCCGATGACGAGAGCCGCGGCGGCGCAGAGCGCCGCCCTGCGGGTCTGGATGATGGACATCCTGGTCCTCCCTGTTGGGTGCCGATCGCTCTCAGGCGATCTCTTTTCCGGCTTTATGCCGGCTTGGCGGCGGCGTGCGGAATTGCACTTCGGCAACCCGAAGGCCAATGCGGGCGATCCGCCGCCGTGACGCCGGCTACGCCTTGCCGATGGCCTTTGCGACGCGCTGCCCGAAGGCATCGGTGCCGAGCGAACCGCCGAGATCGCGGGTCCGCGAGGCCGGGTCGGCCAGCACCGCGTCGACCGCGCGATCGATCTCGGCGCCGGCCGCCTCGAGGGCCGGAAGCTTTCGCTGCTCGCCGAGCCAGCTCAGCATCATGGCCGCCGACAGGATCAGCGAGGTCGGATTGGCCTTGTTCTGGCCCTGGATATCCGGGGCCGAGCCGTGCTGCGCCTGGGCGCAGACGAGGCCTGCCTCGGCATTGGCATTGATCGACCCGGCGAGGCCGAGGCTGCCCGACAGCTCGCTGGCCAGGTCGGACAGGATGTCGGAATAGAAGTTGGTCGAGACGATGACATCGTAGCGCGACGGGTCCCGCACCAGATGCGCCGCCATCGCGTCGATGATCACGTCGTTGAGCTCGACCTCCGGGAATTCCTGATGGACCAGGCGCACCTTCTCCAGGAAGAAGCCGTCGGTGATGATGAAGTTGTTGGCCTTGTGGACGGCTGTGACCTTGCGGCTCCGCTTCATCGCCAGCACGAAGGCGGCGCGGGCGATGCGCTCGCAGCCATGGGCGGTGAGCTTGCGGATCGAAAGGGCGACATCAGGCGTCGGCATGAACTCGCCGATGCCCTTGTACATGTTGCGGTCGGGATAGAAGCCCTCGGTCGCCTCGCGCATGATGACGAGGTCCATGGTCTTGCTGCTGTTCAGGAACGGGCGGGACCGGGCCGGCCGGACATTGGCGTAGAGGTCGAGCTGGACCCGGAAGCCGGCAGATACGTTCCGGCCGCCCTGCTCCCGCGCCGGATAGTCCATGTGCGACTGCGGCCCGAGGATGATGCCGTCATAGCCGCGCGCCTTCTCCAGCGTCTCGTCGCGCAGCGTGGTGCCGTGCTTCTCCAGGCTGGCGAAGCCGACATCCTCGTAATCGAAGGACAGTCCCAGATCGAAGGCACGGTCGACCGCCTGCAGCACCTCGATCGTCGCCGCCGTGATCTCCGGACCGATGCCGTCCCCGGGCAACACGATCATTCGCATATGATTTCTCCTCCCGACAGCCGGCACCCTGCAGGCACCACGGCTCGATTTCACGAGAGGTATATTGGCTTTTTAAATTTATAAATGCAATAGACTATAAATCCGGCTGGCCGACGGAAACGGGTTCCAGGCTGGCGGCCAGGACCACCGGCGATTTGCGGGCGAGCGCGCCGCCCAGGTGGCGCCGCATCAGGTAGGACGCCTCGGCCATGTCCCCCTGCTCCAGCCGCTCCAGGATCTCGAGATGCTCGGTGCATTGCACCCGCAGGCGCTGGCGATCGACGCGCGCCCGGTACTCCAGCAGCCGGCGCATCTGGTTCACCTGCAGCAGGGCGCGATGGAAGAACGGGTTGCCCGACAGCTTGATCAACTCCTCATGAAACAGTGCCCCGTTGTGCAGCAGGCGCTCCGCCGGCAGGATCGCGATGTCGGAGGCCAGCATGGCCTCCTGGATCCGGCGCTGTTCGGCCAGCACCTGGCGGTCGCCCCGGAAGCTGGGCTCGAGCATCGCGGCCGGCTCGATCAGCATCCGGAAGCGATAGATCTGCTCGAACGCTTCCGGTGTCTTGGCCACGGGCAGGAACCGCCAGCCATAGCCCGGCTTGGGTTCGGCCCAGCCTTCACGCGCCGCGCGCATCAGGAGATCGGTCAGCTGGGTCTTGGTCAGGCGATACCGGTCCCGCAGAAACAGCTCGGTGACCTCGCCCGGAATCCGGTCGGCCAGCCAATCATCCGCGAGGGTCTGATACTCGTCCGCCGCATCGGGCAGTTCGACCCTGTCGTCGACTTGGCCGGAGGTTTCCGGCAGTGGCCGGACGAAGAAGCCGCGATTGGCGTGCTGCTCCAGCACCTGCTGATCGGCGAGAACCTGCATCGCCTCCCGGACCGGGGAGCGCGAGACGCCGAACTGGTCTGCCAGCTTCTGGGTGCTGAGGTGATCGCCGACCGGGATGCGGCCGCTGCGGATCAGCTCACGGATGTCGCCGGCGATGCGGAGGGCAAGAGGGCTGGCAGGCATGTCGGACATCCGTTGGCTCGATTGCCGTCACGATAGCCGCGAGGCAGTTGCCGGCGCCAGCCTAGCCTCGGTAAGCGTGCCCCCGGAACGCCGAAAGCCCCCGTCATGTGACGGGGGCTTTTGGAAGTCTTGGTTGCGGGGACAGGATTTGAACCTGTGACCTTCAGGTTATGAGCCTGACGAGCTACCGGGCTGCTCCACCCCGCG